>JBAWFY010000376.1:0-2235 GCA_049592335.1 Occallatibacter sp. | reverse complement strand
ACCCGCTCCGCTTGTCCTCATGCCTCCACTTCAACACAGATCAAAAACCAACGGAAGAATGGGGTTGCTCGAATGCATACGGTTCTAGGAGTCTGTCGGTCATAGATTCGTGGCGGGGCCGACATAGTGGGCAGCAGGTTCTGGTTTAAGTTTGAAGCATGGGCCAGAATTTCTTTCCCGACGCGATCGACCAGACGCTGATGTTTCCTCCCTCGCTTCACGACTGGCTTCCGGATGGCCACCTGGCTCGCTTTCTTGTCGATGTGGTCTCCGCGCTTGATCTGAGCGCCATCTACAAGTCGTATCAGGACAAGGACGGCCGGGGTCAAGCAGCCTACGCGCCGGAGATGATGGTCCGTCTGCTGCTGTACGGCTACGCGAATGGCGTCCACAGTTCGCGCAAGATTCAGACGCGCACGTTCGAGGATGTGGCCTTCCGTTATCTTTCCGGCGACCAGCACCCGGACCACGCCACCATCGCCGAGTTCCGCAAGCGCCATCTGGACGCGCTCTCGGGTCTGTTCACACAGGCTCTGCTGCTGTGTTCCGAGGCCGGACTGGTGAAGCTGGGCCATGTCTCCATCGACGGCACAAAGATCAAGGCGAACGCCAGCAAACACAAGGCGATGAGCTATAAGCGCATGACCGAGACCGAGGCGCGCCTGAAGCAGGAGATCGATGCGCTGCTGGCTGCGGCGGAAAAGACCGATGCCGCAGAGGATGCGCAGTACGGCAGGGATCGGCACGGCGACGAATTGCCGGCCGAGTTACAGCGGCGGGAGAGCCGGTTGCAGAAGATCACAGAGGCCATGGCGGCTTTGGAAGAAAGAGCAAAAGAGGAGGCAGCGCAGCAACGCATCGAGGTCGAACAGAAGCTGGCCGAGCGTGAAAAGGAAGAGAAACGTACCGGCAAGAAGACGCGTGGCCGCAAGCCCCAACTGCCCGATCCCGAGCAGTCCAAACCAGAGGATACGGCGCAGCGCAACTTCGTCGATCCGGAGAGCCGAATCATGCCGGACGGCGCTAACAAAGGCAGCTTCGTGCAGGGCTACAACGCGCAGATCGCGGTCGACGCAGCCTCGCAAGTGATCGTGGCCGCCGAGGTCACGCAACAGACAAACGACAAACATCAGTTGCTGCCGATGATCGCTCAGATCGTGACGAATCTGGGACAGAAGCCGGAGAAGGTCAGCGCCGACACGGGCTATTTCAGCGAGTCGAATGTGACCGATGAGTCGGTAAAGAACGTTGATCTGTACATAGCCACGGGCCGCGACAAGCATGGCGATGCTGTCGAGACGAGCTGCGGCCCTCCTGCTCCTGGTGCGTCGCCGAAGGAGGCGATGCGGAAAAAGCTGCGAACCGAAGCTGGCCACGCCGTGTACAAGATGCGCAAGGCGATCGTCGAGCCGGTCTTCGGACAAATCAAGCAACAGCGCGGCTTTCGCCGCTTCAGCCTGCGCGGCAAGGAGAATGTTCGCCGCGAGTGGAGACTGGTGTGCGCGGCGAGCAACCTGCTGAAGTTGTTCCGCGCCGGTTGGGTCCCTGCAATGGCATGAAACGGTAGGGAAAGGGCACAGCCTTACCTAAAACCGCATAGAAGGCTTGCCATGAGCTACCAACCGGACGACTGCCTGCGCGCCCCAGTTCGAAGACCGCGCCCAAGAACCGCTGGATCGGGCCTGACGAAAAAGCTATGACCGACAGACTCCTAGAACTGGCCCGTTGCGAGTATCTGGCGCGCAAGGAGAACATCCTGCTGCTCGGCAACAGCGGCACGGGCAAGTCGCACATCGCCCTGGCGCTCGGTCTGGCTGCCTGTCAGCGCGGCCACCGCACGCGCTTCATTACCGCCGCCGCGCTGGTCGGCGAACTGATCGAGGCCCGCGATGAGAAGCGCCTGCTGCGCTTCCAAAATCAGATCGCGTCTTATGAACTGCTGATTATCGATGAGCTGGGCTATGTGCCGTTGTCGAAGACCGGTGCCGAGCTGCTGTTCGAAACCATCAGCCAGCGCTATGAGCGCGCTTCGACGCTGATCACCAGCAACCTGCCCTTCGACGAGTGGACCGAGATCTTCGGCTCTGAGCGGCTCACCGGCGCGCTGCTGGACCGAATCACCCACCACGTCCACATCCTGGAGATGAACGCCGACTCCTACCGGCTCAAGCAGAGCAAGCGAAAGCGGTCCTGACCAGGCCGACGGCCCCCTCCAAACGCGCCTCGGGGGAGGAG
>JBAWFY010000375.1:0-3603 GCA_049592335.1 Occallatibacter sp. | reverse complement strand
GTTCCCCCTCGCCTGGTGCGCCGGTCTTCGTCTCCCCCGGCGACCGCGTCGAGAAAGGCCAGGTGATCTGCATCGTCGAAGCCATGAAGCTGATGAACGAAATCGAGTCGGATGCGACCGGCGAGATTGTGAAATGTTTGGTGACGAACGGACAGGCGATTGAATTCGGACAGCCGCTATTTTCCATTCGTCCGGCGTAAAAGTAGCGAGCTAGAGGATGCTGTCATGTTTAGATCCTTCCCGGTTGATCGGTCCGAATGGCTTGAGCGCCAACGCGATCTCTTGGTGAAGATCCATGCTCGCGGCAAGAGAAGATTCGTTTCGACGCATGGAACCCTTTGGGCTGGTGCCTTTTTGGTTTTCACGAATCTGATCAGCGTCTTCATTTTTCACAAAGTCGTCGATTGGGAGTTCTTCCCAATTAGTTTTGCCATCGCCTTAGCGGCCGGGTACGGAAATGGATTTTGGATGTGGAATCGTTATGAGAAAAAATACCGTGAGTTGTCCGCTCGACGCTAGGAGCACGCCCAAGGTCCTTCATGCTTCGTAAAGTTCTGGTTGCCAATCGTGGAGAAATCGCGCTGCGGGTGTTGAATGCCTGCAAAGAAATGGGCATTCGCACCGTAGCCGTCTACAGCGAGGCCGATCGCAATTCGCTGCACGTGCGCTTTGCCGATGAGGCCATCTGCATCGGCCCGCCGCGCGCTTCCGATAGTTACTTGAATGTGCCGGCCGTAATTTCCGCGGCTGAGATTGCCGACGTCGACGCCATTCATCCCGGCTATGGCCTGCTAAGCGAGAACGCCAACTTCGCCGAGGTCTGCCGCGCTTCAAATATCAAATTTATCGGGCCGCCTCCGGAAGTCACGCGGCTGATGGGCGAAAAAGAAAAAGCCCGCCAGGCCATGAAGAAAGCCAAAGTCCCCATTCTGCCGGGCTCGGACGGCATTCTGACCACGGCCGAAGAGGCTCGCGCCTGGGCCGACAAAGTTGGCTACCCCGTGATCCTCAAAGCCAAGGCCGGCGGTGGCGGACGCGGCATGCGTATCGTGCGCAACGGCGAGGAACTGCCCAACCTTTTCCATGCAGCGTTTACCGAGGCGGCAAACGCCTTCGGCAACGGCGAGCTCTACATGGAGAAATTTATCGTCAACCCGCGCCACATCGAATTCCAGATGCTGGCCGACGAGCACGGCAATGTGGTTTCGCTCTTTGAGCGCGAGTGCTCCATCCAGCGCCGCCACCAGAAGCTGATCGAGGAAGCGCCTAGCCTCGAGGTGACGCCGAGGATGCGCGAGGAAACGGGCCGCACGCTCTGCCGCTGCCTCAAGGAGATCGGCTACCAGAACGCCGGCACGGTCGAGTTTCTGATGGACGCAAATCACCAGCTCTACTTCATCGAAATGAACACGCGCGTTCAAGTGGAGCATCCGGTCACGGAGCAAATCACCGGGATCGACATCGTGAAGGCGCAGTTGCGTATCGCGGCCGGCGAGCCTTTGAGCGCCATCCTCCCCGCGAAGCTTGAGATGCGCGGCCACGCCATCGAGTGCCGTATCAACGCCGAGCATCCGCAGCGCTTCACGCCCTCGGCGGGAATGATCACGGCATTCAACGTACCGGGCGGCAACGGCGTGCGTGTGGAAACAGCGCAATATGCCGAAGGCGTCGTACCTCCGTACTACGATTCACTGATCGCGAAGTTGATTACGTCCGGCGTTGACCGCGCCGAGGCGATGGCGAAGATGGAGCGCGCGCTCAGCCAGTTCATTGTGCGCGGCATCGACACGTCGATCTCGCTGCACCAGGCGATCTTCCAGGACGAGAATTTCCGCGCCGGCGAATTCGACACCGGCTTCATGGAGCGTTTCCTCGCGGCGAGGGCCGAACTGTCGAAGCCAACCACCTAAATAGCTTCTGCGCCCCGACAAATCGAGCAGTCTTGATTGCAAACGTGAGCCTGGTAGCCTGTGGGAAAAGATTATCGCTTTGTCTTCGCCTTTTAAGCCCGGATCGGCTATGCTGTCTGGGCAACAAGGAGGTTGCCCTCATGGATTATCAGAAGGACATCATTGCTGAATTCGACCGCGAAGCTGCCAAGACCCGCAAGATGCTCGAGGCCATCCCGGCCGACGCCGATTTCAACTTCAAACCCAATCCCAAGTCGATGAGCCTGGGCCGCCTGGCCGGGCACCTGACGGACTTTTCCGGCGGGTGGGCGCTTGGGACGCTAACCAAAGACAAGATCGATTTCAGTTCTGGCGATTACACGCCATTTATTCCCACGAACAAGGCCGAGGCCCTTGAGAAATTCGACAACGAGCTCGGCGGAACGCGTGCGGCGCTCGTGGCGACCACAGGCGATACGTGGGACCGCAAATGGCAGCTCGTGTGGCAGGGACATACCGTAATCGATGCACCTAAGCACGATGTCTTTCGCGACGCCGTGCTGAACCATATGATTCATCACCGCGGGCAGTTGAGCGTATATCTGCGCATGGTCGGCGGAAAAGTTCCGGGAGTGTATGGGCCGAGCGCGGATGAAATGTGAGGCCGGTAGGTAAAGCTACGAGCTACCGCCTACAAGTTGGAAGCCTTGTTCCCTCGTTCCCTGCCGCTACTGGCTGAAGGCGTCTGATCCCTCAGGCGTGGTCCTGTTCGTTGCCCTACTCTGGAAGCATGACGCTCTCTTTTCCGAAGGTCTATCCCATTCTCGATAGCGCCGCGATCCCGCAGTCGGGGCGCGGCGAGTTTTTGCACCGCCTCGGTAGTGAATTGACCGAAGCCGGCGTGGCGCTGCTTGAATACCGCAACAAGACCGGTTCCGAGGCCGAACTGCTTGCGGATGCAGCAATTCTTCGCGCCGCACTACCAAATGCAAAGCTGATTCTCGACGATCGTGTCGATCTGGTTGCGCAAACCGGGTTTGACGGTGTACACGTGGATGCCGGAGATGCGACGCCGGCCGAAGCCCGGCAAATCGTGGGGCCCGATCGCATCGTGGGCACATTCGGCGGCAGCGAGGCGCTCGTGCCGGGGATTCTCGAGCAGCCTGTCGATTACTTTTCCGTCGGCCCGGTCTTCGCGACCACGACTAAGCAGACCAGCAAAGCTCCCATCGGCGCCGAAGGCGTGCGCCGCTTGCGGAGTGAAGCCGGACCAGCCGCGATTCTCGTCGCCGTGGGAGGAGTGACGCTAGAAATCGCATCCGCAATTCTGGCTGCGGGAGCCAGCGTGATCGCGGTCTCCGCAGCCATCTTCCGCACCGCCGATCCAGCCTCGGAATTCCGGCGCTGGACGGCGGCGCTTCATTAGAAAGTTCTTGGCAGTGTCCTGAAACGAGACACAGATGTCCGAAACCAGCACAGTATGTGCCGCAGAACAGGACATGGCTGCCGGAAATCGCGACAATAGCTGACTCAAAACGAATCAATCGCCGGCCCGCGAAGGGGCATTGACGCATGGCGAGCGCCCGGCGTTCCGTGTCGTATGATGGCCTTACGCGATCCCGCACGCGCTTTTGCCTATAGATTTCGTGTTGCCCAATCCAGTTTGCCAGAGAGGAAACCGGCCCTTGATCTCCCGATTACTGCGCATTAAACC
>JBAWFY010000374.1:0-6440 GCA_049592335.1 Occallatibacter sp. | reverse complement strand
GAAATCGCTTTAGCGGCTGTTTATTGACAAGATATTGATAACTTGATGACATTTTGCGCAGTTCATCGATTTAACGTCGCCGCTAGATATCACTAACCATTATTCCACGCCTGTACCGAGTTAGTCCCCATCTGCAACTACTTAGCCCTTGGTTAACACATCGAGATTTTCAATCAGTACTCACAAACTATCAATTTAAGGAGAAGCGCGGAAGCTTTAATCGCAGACAGTCGAAGGCATTCGACTAACACGCTGAAGGTGCGGCAAATTCACTGGGCCCGCGACACAGAAATCGGGGTGCGGCGAGAGCAATGCTCTGAGAGTATTGGGGAAAACGATTACTCAGCTCTGCGATGCGGATAGTGCGGCAAAAGGTCGTTTTTGGCTTGAATTAAATCGATTTTGCTTGCGCGCTACAAACTGAATCTGGTACTAATTCTCTGCGCTAAATTGCCTGCGCCTTAGACGCATCTACGGGACGGCGAAAGCTGTTGCCAAGGATGCGAGGCCTAAAAAAGCGGACGCCCCTCCAGATCCGCAATTTCACCTCAAAATTCAATCTGACAATCGAAAATCTCAAAACCGAAAAGGAGAATTTCACATGAACTTCCCCCCCATGAGGACTGCCTCGCGCGCATTCCAATTCGCCGGCGCGCCTGGCGTAACATCAACTGCACACACCCAAACCTGTAACAAAAGTTTGACAATCAAATCAACGAGGAAATTTTTGCGTAGCCTCGGCCTGCTCTTCTTCGCCCTTGGCAGCCTTGCCGTGAGCAAAACGGCAAACGCGCAGTGGTTGCTGGTTAATTACCATTCAGGACTTTGCATAGGCATCACCGCTGACGTGTATCAAGTGGGCACAGGTCTCATCCAGTGGCCTTGCAACACCTTCGACATTAGCCAGAATTGGTTCAGGGGGGACGTGACCCCACCCGGATTTGCCGGTTCCACAACTGGCCAGGTTGCCGCGACCCTCCTGAGCGCATCGTATTGGAATCCGCAGGTCGGCGAGTTCGTCATGGACCTGGGGACCAACGGCGCATTCCCCCCCTTCACAGACGGTCAGGGAGTCGCCAATAGTCAAGATGGTCAGGTGATCATCGACAGGGAGGGGAGTCCCGTCACCGGTCAACAAGGGTGGGTTTTCATACCCGCCAACAAAACAATTGCGTGGCAGAACGGCGAGGCCACTTGTTATTTCATCCAGAATGCAGGTTTCACCAGATCGACACCGTACAACCTGGGTGTATCCGGTGGCAGCACGAGTCAGGGCGCGCCGGTGGTCACTTGGGTGGATTCTGATTCCATGACGAATCACCCGGATCAGATCTGGTGCTGGGCAATTTCAGCTCTCTGAAGTGCGCTCGATACTGCCCGTCAATAAGTGGAAATTCAATTCCGGGGAGACCATAAGTCTCTCCGGATTTTTTACCGTCTGGTGATCCTCAGGGCACCGGGAAGCACATTGATCGGACAGGCCAGCCGCGACTTCGCCGACTATCAGCGGCTGACGTCAGAGGGCAAACTCTCCGAAGCCGGCCAGAAACTCGACGATCTGAAGCACACGCTGGATCAGCTCAGCGCGCATGGGAAATAACATTGGCGGGAACTGAGCGATATTCAACCATTCGGACGAAAGATAAACTGAAATCCGTGGTCGCGAAGTATAAGGAACCTATCGAAGTCCTTGACGTATTCTTCGGCGCCCGGCGATAAGGACTGCAGGAACGCTCGCAATACTGCTGCATCGATCTTGCTCGTATCAATCTTGTGTTGGTTGAAATCCCAGGCATCGGTGATGCCCAAGCACAGTGCAAATTGTCTGCTGGCATTGCTCCCCTCAGTGATTCCGAAGAGCGTTACCACAACAACCGCACTGCTTTTCGTAGAGCGATAGCGTTCCGCTGGATATTCGAGGCATTGGGCGATATCAGGGCTGAAAGGCCCCAGTGCGATGATATCGGCACACATTGACATGGATTCGACCTTATCACCACGAATCGTGCTACTGGGCGACAAACCGGAAGCTACGCAATCGCCGTAATTTAGGTTCAATGCGGCCGTCCCATCCTTTCGCAGTTTTTGGCGAAAGATGGGGCAGCATCTCGCAAAATTACTTCTCTACCCCAAACGTCAACGTCGTCGTCGAGTGCATGGTCTCCCCGGGTTTCAGCTCCGTGCTCGGGAAGCTCGGATGGTTCGGCGAATCCGGGAAGTGCTGCGTCTCCAAGCAGAATCCGGCATGCTTGGTGTACTTCACGCCGTGCCGGCCGGTGTAGCTGCCGTCGAGGAAATTGCCAGAGTAAAACTGCACTCCCGGCTCGGTGGTCTCCACGGTGAGCGTGCGTCCGCTCACAGGATCGCTGGCGATCGCCGCCACGCGCAACTCGCCGGCCTTGCCGTTCAACACCCAGTTGTGGTCGTAACCGCCGGCCAGCTTCAACGGCTCGGAGTCGGCATTGATACGCGCGCCGATCACCTCCGGCTTGCGGAAGTCGAGCGGCGTGCCCGCCACCGGCGCCAACTCGCCCGTCGGGATCAGCCCCGCATCAGTCGGCGTGAAGCGGTCGGCATTGATCTGCATCTTCTGGTCGAGAATGTTCCCCTGGTCGTCGCCGTGCAGATTGAAGTAGGCGTGGTTGGTCAGGTTCAACACCGTCGGCTTATCCGTTGTGGCCGTGTAGTCGATGCGCAGTGTCTTGCCCTTGAGCGTGTAGCGCACCGTCGCGGTCAGTGTGCCGGGAAATCCCATATCGCCATCCGGACTCACATGGGTGAACTCAACGCCACCGGGCACTTCCTTCGACTGCCACACATACTCATCGAATCCCTTGGGGCCGCCGTGCAACGCATTAGGACCGTTATTCAGCGGAATCTGGTAGGTCTTTCCGTCGAGCGTGAACTTGCCCCCCGCAATACGATTGCCGTAGCGCCCGACGATGGCGCCCATATACGTCTTCTTGTCGTCGAGATATCCCTGCAATGTGTCGTAGCCCGTTACGACGTCCGCCATTTTGCCGTTGCGATCGGGAGCCTTCACACTCACCAGGTGCGCTCCGTACGCCGTCACTCTCACTTCAATCTGTCCATCGGTCAACGTGTAAATCGGGACGGCAGTTCCGTCCTCGGTGTGGCCCCAAATCGACATCTTTACCTCTCCCTGGGCAACGGCTGAAAAGACCATCGCCATTCCTATCAAAGTAGCTGCAAACTGTGTTGCTCGTTTCACGATACTCACCTCTGCATTCCGGGTTGCGACTCTCCGCCGCTCGCCGGGTTTCGCCTGCATCCGGGCGCGCTAAAACATGTGCCCTCGCGGCGCAATTCAAGTTTCTAGCAAATATAGCTGAACGGGCAGACATTTCCATCATATCCCCGGCATCTCGCGCCAGCCTGTGCACGGCGCGCAGAGGGGGTTTTTCTGACAGCCCGGCTACTTCCGCAAGGCCTTCGTCATGCCGGCGAAGATCCCCCGAGCCGTGCGGGAATCGATCAGCAGCTGCAGGCGCGGCGGATGATGGCCCATGTCAACGCGCGCGATCGAGGCCTTTCTCATGCGGACGGCCGCGCCGCCGTTGCCCGTTATCAACCGGCCTAGGAACTGGAAAATGTTTGGATTGTGCCCGACGACCAATATGCCCTCGCGGTCGGCATACTTCGCCAAGAGATTCTGGAAATCCGCGAAGTTGCCATTCAATCCCAGCGCCGTACTGATCTCAACTTTGGCATCGTATCCCAGTTCGGTGCCAACCAGTTGTGCTGTCTGCAGGGCGCGCTTCAAGGGGCTCGAAACAATCGCGTCAATCGGCGCCTTCATGGCGTTGAGCACGCGCGCCATCAGCATGCACTGTTCCTTACCCTCCTTGATCAGACCGCGTTTAGCGTCCAATAGGGGGTTTTCGCGAACGGCTCCGGCGTTCGCATGGCGCATAAGATAAAGAATCATCGAGGGTTTGATGCGGCGGGGCTTTGTAGTCTTGCCGTACTCCTTTGGGGGATTTTAACAGATTTGTAACATTTGCCGCCCCCACGTCGGCGGATTCCAAGCATTACGTCTCTATTGTGAGCGTGTGCAATCGCTGGAATTCTGATCGCAAAGTTGAATCTTTGAGCCTGACAGGACGAGACGCTGAAAGCGCGCACCGGACGCCCACCACATCCTGTCGGTCTTCCGTGACATGCGGAACCGCGAGTCCACGCCGCATCTAGTTTCAGCCAACCGGGTCAATCTTCCCCGATCCTCGCAGCCCTGTTAAACTGAGTTGAGTCGCATCCAGGCGCGTAGCTCAGTTGGTTAGAGCGCTTCCTTGACACGGAAGAGGTCGTTGGTTCGAATCCAATCGTGCCTACCATTTCCAGATTCAAAGACATCCGAGACAATCCAAAGAACAACGACAAGTCGCTGAAAAATCAGCGGCTTTTGTCTTTTTGCGTCCAAAGGTGTATTGTGGAAGCCACGTTCCCAAGGGGGTACACTTGGGGGTATCGATTCCGAGATTTGGGGGTACACGTATGGCGCTCACTGATACAGCAATTCGGCGCTCCAAGCCAGGAGACGCTCCCTACAAGCTGTCCGATGCTCATGGCCTCTACCTGCTGGTGAAGCCGAACGGTGGCAGGCTCTGGCGCTGGAAGTACCGTATTGATGGCAAAGAGAAACTGATGGCGCTGGGAGCCTACCCGGAATTGTCACTGGCAGATGCACGCGAGCGCCACGCAAAAGCTCGCAAACGGTTGACCGCCGGTGTTGACCCGATGGCGGAGCGAATGGCCGAGAAAACAGCCGTCATGGTCGCCACAGAGCACACGTTCAAGAAGATTGCCGAGTTGTGGCTGGAGCACTGGCGTGGGAACAAGAGCGCCCGTCACTCAGCAACCACGCGGAACCGGCTCAAGGCGAACGTCTACCCCATCCTGGGAGATAGGCCTGTCGCGGAAGTGGAACCGATGGAGCTTGTCCAGCTTGCCAAGGACATCGAGGCGCGCGGGGCATCGGACATGGCGAAGCGAATTCTCCAGATCATCGGAATGGTCTGCCGGTACGCCGTGGCCCACGGCTACAGCAAGCGCAACCCAGCCGCTGAGATTCGACCCTCGGACATTCTGAAACCCAGGTGCAAACAAAACATGGCGCGCATCGATGCCAAAGAACTTCCGGCGCTGCTCCGGGCCATTGAGGTCTATGAGGGACGCCAACTGACAAGGCTGGCAATCAAGCTCATGGCCCTCACCTTTGTTCGCACCAGTGAACTGATTGGGGGGCGTTGGGAGGAATTTGACTTTGACGCCCGGCGCTGGTCAATTCCTGCATCCCGGATGAAGATGAAGACGCCGCACATTGTTCCGTTGTCTTCTCAGGCCATCGAAGTCCTTGAACTTTTGCGGACGATCTCGGGAAACGGAGAACTCGTCTTCCCCGGTGAGCAGGATGCCAACAAGCCGATGTCCAATATGACCATCCTCAAGGCGCTGGAGCGCATGGGCTACAAAGGTCGCATGACTGGCCACGGCTTCCGTGGGCTTGCATCCACGATCCTGCATGAGCAAGGCTACAATCACGACCATATCGAATTGCAGCTTGCCCACGCGCCGCGTAATGAAGTTTCCGCTGCGTACAATCACGCCTTGTATCTGGAGCCACGCGCGCGAATGATGCAGGATTGGGCCGACTTCCTGGAGCACACGCAGCGTGGCGGCAAGGTGTTGCCGTTCAGGAACTCAGCGGCCTGAGTGACGCACCATTTCTAAGCAGCAAGACAATCGCAGTCATTCGCCTTGTGCGCGAAACATCACGCCGGATTTGCGAAGCTCTTCGACGAGATCCTTGACGAGTACGCTCGGCTCAGCCTTTGACTGTTCCGCTCCCTTGGCCAATTCGCGGATAATCTCGCCTTGACGTTCCGTCCGCACGGTTCCATAGCTCGTCAATGTGGTCAGCACATGCTCATGCCCCAGGTTCTGGCTCCATGCCTTGAATGCTTCGGGAGATTTGCAGAGTTGCTCGCCCATTCGCCCCAGCGACGTTCGCAAACTGTGCGGGTTGTAATATGAAAGCCCGGCCCGCTCGAAAGCATGGTGGAAAATCTTGCGGATCGGCGTCGCCGTACTCCAGTGCTTTCGGTTCAGTCCGCACGGCTCAAATTGGCGCGATTTGCCAACCGCAACTTGGGTCGCAGGAAAGAGCGGATCGTCATTGCCCCACAATTTCTCTTCCCGCAGAAAGCGCACCCAGTCCGCCACGATTTCGTGAATGTCGTCACCCACGGGAAAAAAGTAGGTAGTAAAGGTCTTGCTGAACTTGGTTTTCACGTCACGCGCATCCTGATAGACGCAGCCTTCTTTCAGGTCCACATGCTTCAGCTTCATGGAAGCGATGGCAGAGTCCCGTGCGCCTGTCAGCAGCGCGAAAGCCACCAGCGCGCGATTGCGGCGTTCGA
>JBAWFY010000373.1:0-2431 GCA_049592335.1 Occallatibacter sp. | reverse complement strand
AGCCGGGCCGTGAAGCGAAGTAGAATGAACAGGGCTTTAGCCCCTGCTATCGCGACATCTTCCTTGCTTTCGCTTTCCTTCGAGCTATTTCCCGCAGCCTTCAAGGGCCCGGCGTACGCAGCGCGCTACTTCGGCCGCTGCATCTCAAACCGATCCCGCGTGCGCACATAGCTCGGTCCGCCCATGCGCCCAATCGCATTCAGCTTATCCGGATCGATCTTGTAGCCGTCCAGCACAGACTTGTCGATATGAAAGCGCAACACGTCGCCGAGCACCAGCGAGCCCCCGCCAGGTTCTTCGCTGATCACCACAATCTCGCGCAGCCGGCATTCCATCTGGGCTTTGCTTTCGCCCACGCGCGGTGGCCTCACCAGCTCGCTCGCCACGGGCGTCAAACCGGAGATTTCGAATTCATCTACCTCGGGCGGCACCTCGCCGGAGCACAGGTTCATCTGCTCGGCAAACTCCTCGGAAACAATGTTGACCACGAATTCGCCCGTCGCGCGGATGTTCTCGATCGTGTCCTTATGCGGCCGCGGCCCGGACCGTGCAGCCGCGGTAAAGCAAACCACCGGCGGGTTGGAGCTGCAAGCCGTGAAATAGCTGAAAGGCGCAAGATTTCGCACACCTTGCGTGTCGACCGTCGAAACGAACGCGATCGGGCGCGGCACAATCATGCCGATCATCAACTTATAAATATCACTGGGTGCAATGGCTGCGGGGTCGAGAGTGCGCATCGGAATTACTTACTTGTCATCTGCAGGCTATCACCCGCGGCCTGGCTATGCGTAGGGATCTGGCCCGCGCGACGCGCGGCTTGCTCCTCCGTTGGTAGCGCTGTCGGTGCGCAGCGCCTCCACAACGGCTTTTGCCGAAGCCAGAAAGGCCGAAAACTGGCGCATAGGCCTGGCGACGCTATCGGCCACGAATGCGCCTGCGCGGTCCACCTTATCCAGCACGCCGGAGAACATGCCGTCGATGCGGCTGGCCTGCCGGCGCGCTCGCACAATAATGTCGTCGGCCGCTGACTGTATGTCGGCGGTCTGATCGCGCAAGGCGTGGATGAGCACAGTGATGTCGAGCGTCGCCTCTTCGATTCGGGGCTTCACGCGCGTAACCAGTTCGCGAACATCCGCGATCACCGGCAATGCCGCCGCTCGCATCTGTTCCACATCCTTCCGCACCGACTTTGCCAGACTGCGCATGACGAACAGCGCAACCACCAGCGCGATCGTCTGGATCGCCAGCACCACGGCAACCGCAACCACAATGATTAACTGTACCGTTTGTTGATCGAGCTTTGGCATGGCATTGCCCTCGCGCAGCCGTTCTCAAATTTCACGTTAAAACCGGGCCCGCCTACCAGGAAACCCACCTACCGAAAAAATGGAGGCGGAACATTCTTCCTGAACCAAGAAGCGTGTACGCCGGGCCTCTGTGCGGCCCACTTTTGCCGCAGCGCAGAAAGGCAGAATTCACCATCGCACCCGAGCCAGCACATCCAGTCGAGAGAGCCCCACCCGGCCCGGCAACAAGCATAGGGTCCGCCGGAACCGCCGATTTCAGCCCTCGTGGTCGTCCGTCTGGACGGCCTGGGCAGTAGCTGCCTGCTGATACGCGGTGCGGCCCGCTTCGACGGCCGCGCTCACGCGAGCGGTTTGATCGTTCACCAGGTTCTTGCCCCGCTCTACGAACTCTTCCCATTGCGCCCGTCCGCGATCGACAGCATCACCCACACGTTCTTTGCCCTTGCCGACCAGTGCGGTCACGTTCTCCGCGGCCTCGCGTGAGCGGGCGCGCAGATACTCCGAGCCCTCGCGCGCTCCCTGCGCAATGTCCTCACGCAATTCGCTTCCCTTCTTCGGCGCGTAAAGAAGTGCGATCACTGCGCCAACGCCCAGTCCCGCCAGGAACCACGCGAATCCGGATGATTTGCCTTCATCTGCCATAACGAACTCCTTTCGCTGCACCACAAAGGATGCCTGAGCCTACCAAACAGTCTAAGTCTACCGCAAGTTGCCTGCGCGATACTTCTGGTTGGATGCCGCTGTTTCCGCTTTGGCTTGTCGCCGACCCGCCCGGCCAGCAAAGCTGGTTATGCGCGAGTCTGGTAATGCGCGAGTATTGCCCCGTCCATCACCAATGGTCTACTTGCCCACCACCGTCACAATCGACTCGTCCGCGCCGCTCCAGGCAGCTGCGCCTTCATGCCGCAGCCGATGCCCGGCGTCGTCCCACGTCAACCGCGTCACCGTGCCGCCGCTTTTCTCATACGCATAAGTCTTCCCGTCATCCGCGAAGAGCGTAAAACTCCCATTCGCTCCCGGATACACCTTCACAGCCGCAATCTTCTGCGGCTGGTCCGCGCTTTCCACCTCCGAACCCAGCGGCACAATGCTTCCCGCCCGCACAAAAAGCGGCAACGTATCGA
>JBAWFY010000372.1:0-1759 GCA_049592335.1 Occallatibacter sp. | reverse complement strand
GGGCACAGTGAGGCGGTGTCAATCCCCGAAGCCCGCGAGGGGCGCGGAAGCGAGCACGGCGCGCACGTTGCGCCGCGCACAGCTGCACAAGCGGGATTTACACGAGGAGCCGAACGGAGCCTAGAGTTCGCCGGGAAACGAATGTCGAAAGAGAGGGCCAGCCGAAGGCTGCACTGCTTTGCTTTTAAGGGCCGGCGCAGGCAGGTCAGACGTATATTTTCTAATTTCCAAATTGGAAATCGAGGATCGGTCTTGGGGCTAATGATCGAGTCTCAACGATCGAACGGCGGCTTGGATCGATTGCCGCGGGCGCTCATTGAATTGCAGTCAATGCCGCTAACCTTTTTAGAGGCCCAATCCGAGCCCGGTATCCGGCGCAGTTTTCACTCTCGCGGCTTGTTCCAATCCAACTTTTGCGAGCGGATTTTGGGCTTTGACGAAGTCGAGCGCCGACGCTTTGGTCACGTCGCGGCTGAGGCTTTCTACGAGTGAAGCCGCATCGTTGGTGAAAATCTGCGCATCATGCGACGCGCGCGAAACGGAGACATAGGCGAAGCGGGTGTTGATGAGTTCGGGGTGAACGTTCGTATCCATGTTTACAAGAACGCGGTCCGAAGTGAGCCCCTGCGAACTGTGCGAAGTCACGGCATAACCGTGATCGAAGTGCCGCATCTGGGTCGGATCGAACACGACGGTTTTCTCTTTGTCGCCGTCCATGCGGACGATGATTTTTCCATCCTCGCCAATCTTCTGCACAGTTCCGAGGTCGCGGTTGGCGACGCTCAACTCCTTATTGGGGGCCGTGAATTGCAGCCGGTCCCCGATGGCGAATCCCCGTTCGATTTCGCGGTAGGCGGAGATGCCGCGCAATCGTGACGGATCATAGGTCACTTGCTCCCCGTTCGGTTTGCGCACTGTGATAAGACTTTCGTCCGGATTCGTGGCGACAACCTGTGCATAGCTACCGCGTTCGATGCTGTGTTCCTTGCTGCCGCGGATGTAGTGAAGCACGTCGCCCACCTCATAGCGCGCGGCCCACGCCCGGTCGGCCCCGGTCATATCGGAGCGCGGCGCAAGGATGCGCATGGCGTGGTTTTCGGACTGGACGATGCCGCGTTCCTGCAATTCTGTGCGTACCGCTAGATTGATCTGGCGCCGTGAAGCGTTGTCTGGTGAAACGATGATTGTGTTACCGGGATTGTTGGCGTAGCTCCGGGCAATCGAGGCGATGCGTTTCTCGGGGTCAGCAATCTCCGTGATCCGCCCTTGCTGTTCCAAAAGCGCAATACCCCCGGCGACCTCGCCACGCGAAAGATGCTCGACTGCGCGCAATAGCTCTGGGTCTTTCTGGCGTACGATCTGGTCGAGTGTGGCGGTCTTCATCCCGGCGCTTACAAGTTGCTCAAAAGGTTTCCCAGCTTCTACGCCCTGGTGCTGGCGCGTGTCGCCGATGAAGAGAACCCGGTCGTGAGGTTCGATCTTGGCAAGGAAGTCGCGCACCTGTTTGGTGCTGGCGAGGCTGGATTCGTCCACCATATATAGGTGACGTTCCGGTGTAGGCTGCCTGTTTCGGGCAAGGAAGCCTTGCAGGGTGTCGGCAGAAATCCCGGCGTCGCGGAGTTGACGCGCGGCGCGGGAAGTCGGGGCGAAGCCTTCGACCACATACCCACGCTGCTCGGCGGCCTCGCGCACGGTCTTGAGCGCCGTGGTTTTTCCGACACCCGCGCTACCCTGTAAGCCCTGGATTCTATCGCGAGAT
>JBAWFY010000371.1:0-3254 GCA_049592335.1 Occallatibacter sp. | reverse complement strand
GCTTACAGCCAGACCATCACGGCCTCTGGCGGGACCAGCCCTTACCACAACTTCAGTGTGACGGCGGGATCGTTGCCTGCGGGCTTGACCTTGAGTTCGAGCGGAGTTCTGAGCGGGACGCCGACGGCGGGCGGCAGCTTCAGCTTCACGGTCTCGGCGACGGACAGCAGCACGGGGGCGGGCCCGTACACGGCGGGCCAGAACTATACGCTGACGGTGACCACGGCGACACAGACCATCACGTTCAGCAATCCCGGCACACAGACTGTGGGCACGCCGCTCCCGCTTGTTGCAACGGCAACATCCGGCTTGACGGTCGCGTTTAGCTCGGCCACCACAAGCGTTTGCACCGTCTCCGGCACAACAGCCTCCTTTATTGCTGCCGGCACTTGCACCATCGATGCTAACCAGGCCGGGAACACCACCTATGCTGCAGCCCCGCAGGTTGCGCAAACCTTTACTGTTAATTCCGCAGGCCCTGCGGCGACGGCGTCGCCGGCGACGCTCACGTTCACCGCTCAATTGGTAGGAACCACGAGCGGGGCCATGACTGTGACGCTGACGAATAATCAGCCGACGCAGACGCTGCACTTCTCCGGGGCCTCGATTACAGGGACGGACAGCGGCGACTTTTCGTGGGCGAACAGTGTCGCCGAACCTTGCGGGAGCGTAGCGCCAGCAGGCAGTTGCCAACTTCTGGTTTACTTCGCGCCTCTCTTATCGGGAACCCGGACAGCGCAGTTGAACATCTCCGACGATGCATCGAACACTCCGCAGACCGTCCAGCTTACAGGCCCCGGCAACGCGCCGGTCAGTGTCCTGCCGGGTTCGATCACCAACTTCACTGCGCCGGTTGGAAGCACCAGCACCGGCCAGACGATCACCATCACGAACAATAACGCCTCGACTTCGGTCACCATCTACAGCTTCCAGCTCACCAACAGCAATGACTTTAAGCAGGCATCGACCAGCTGCGGGAACCCGTCTGCGCCGCCCAATCTTCCTCCCTACACGCTGAACGCGGGCGCCTCCTGCAATGTTGTGATTCAATTCGCTCCGACCATCGGCGGAACGCGCACCGGTCAACTGCAGGTGAACGACAGCGATCCGACCAGTCCTCAGGTAGTGAATCTTTCCGGCAGCGCAACCTCGCCTCTGACAGCTCTGCCCACCTCGCTCAATTTCTCCGCGACGATGCCGGGAACGGTAAGCCCAGGCCAGAACATCACGCTGCACAATTTTGAGTCTCAACCGGAGAACTTCACGCTCAACCCGCCGAGCGGCTATTCGGTCCTTGCCAATAACTGCCCCAGCCTCAGCATCGCCGCCAATTCCTCTTGCATCATCTCGGTGGCCTTCTCGCCCGGCGCGGGCGCGACCAACCCAAGCACCATTTCGGGCACGTTCAGTATCACCGATACAGCGGCTGTCGGCTCTCCGTTGACCGTCGCACTCACTGGTTCGGTTGGCAATCCCGAGGCTGCCGTGGCGTCGGTTACACCGGGAATCGGAGCTGCGGGCAACACCAGCCTCAGCGTGGTGATTCTCGGCAACGGCTATACGCACTTCAACGCATCATCGGTGATCAGTTTCGTCGATACCGACAGCAGCTCCATCCCCTCCGACATCACAGTCACGGTTCCCACTCCGTCGTCGACCACCGCGAACCAGATCGCAGCTACTTTGAACATCGGCGCGAACACGGTGCAGAATCCCGTGACCTATGGCGCGCGGAATATTACGGTCACTACTCCGCTTGCGGGCGGAGGAACGGAGACCGCGTTCCTGAATTCCGCATTTACCATCTACGATCCAACTAACGTTCACACGATTACCGTGGTTAATCCGTCCTCTGCCGCGCAAGGGCAGACGCTGGACGTGGGTCTGTCAACGACAGACACGAACTTCATCCAGGGCACGACCATCGTGAACTTCGGCACCGGAATCACGGTCAACTCGCTGCAGATCAACGCTCCGAACGGACCCAATGCAGCCGTAGCCAACATCACCGTCAGCAATACCACCACCACCGGCTACCGCACGATCGTCATGTCGACAGGCGGGGAATATGCATCCGCCAGCCCTACGGCCTTCGAAGTGACTCCCAATAACGCCACGCTGGTGAGCGTGAGCGAGAGCTCGACCTCAAACGTTCCCGTTGTAGAGCCGCAGAGCTTTGCCGGCCCGATTTATCTGACCGCAACCGGAACCCACTTCCTGCAGGATGCGACCCAGGTCTCGATCGGCGGCGGGGTGATCGTCGGCGACGTCACCGTGACTAGCCCGACAACGGCTACGGCACAGGTCGCCCTGTCCAGCGCCACGCCCGGAACGTATAGCGTGACCGTCTCAACCGGCGGAGAAACCTCCACGCTGGCAAACAGCGTCACGGTGACCGGATCCACTCCTGCCCTCACCTCGGTGATTCCATCCGCCGGCACGCAGGGCCAGAACGGTCTTAACATCGTGATCACCGGCAACGCCTTCACGAATTTCAGCAACACCGGCGGAAATACCCTCACCCTGAACATGACCGGCCTGATCCAGGTGACCAACCTGGTCGTGAACAACCCGAACCAGGTCACCGCCACCGTCAACATCTCGCAAACCATGCCGGTCGGCACCATTACTGCAACCCTCGTCAGCGACGATGGCGGCACGACGATCAACTATCCATTCGCCTTCACCGTAAACCCCTCCAACGCCTCCATTGTCAGCGTCCAGCCTCCGTGCGTACCGCAAGGCGGCCAGCTGACGCTCACCCTGGTGGGTTCAAATACCATCTGGAGTCTGACCAGCAACCCCGTCACATCGGCCGCCTTCTATCCGGAGCCGGTTCCTGCCGAGCCCTTCATCAATGAGCTCCAGGTCCAGGACATGACGGACGCGACTCTCAACATCACTGTTCCCACGGGCACTCCGGTGGGCAACTACCCGTTCTATCTGGCCACTGGCGGACAGGTGGTCAATTCTTCGATTTGCGTCTACGCCAACACGCCCTCGGTGATGATCACGCCGGCCAACGGCCTGGTTCCCTCGTCGGGCAGCAATCCCATCAGCGTCACATTCAACGGCCAGTTCACCAACTGGTCCGAGGGCAATGCGGATCCAAACCAGAACACGCAGTTGCCGGTCATCGCCGGAGAAGGCGTGACCATCTCCAACTTCGTCGTCAATTCTCCTGTCAGCGCCACGGCCACGATATCGATCGCGTCCGGCGCAGCCACCGGCTCGCGGCTAGTTACCGTCACCAC
>JBAWFY010000370.1:0-3268 GCA_049592335.1 Occallatibacter sp. | reverse complement strand
GTGTTTGCCGCCGGAAAATGGCTGCGGCGGCAGGCACTCTCCCTGTCGCGTTCCTTGTCTGCAGCAATGAGAACCTCGACGGGCTCACCGAACTCGGCCCTTTCGACGGCGCGCTCTCGAACTTCGGAGGCCTGAACTGCACCGCCGATCTGGACGAAGTGGGCCGCCATTTGGCTTCCCTGGTTCGTCCCGGCGGCTCGGTGTTTCTCTGCATCATGGGCCGAGTCTGCGCATGGGAGATCGCGCGGTACGTACTCACCGGCCAATGGAAAAAAGCGCTGCGACGCCTGCGCCCCTCGGGCTCAACTGCAACCATCGGCGGGCTCACCATCAGAGTTCACTATCCTTCCGTCCGTCAGATCGCGCGCACATGGGCCCCGTGGTTCCGGATCAGGGACTGCCGTGGCATCGGCATTTTTGTTCCTCCCTCATGGATGGAGCCTTTCTTTCGCAATTGGCCGCGAACACTTCGGCTTTTCGAATGGCTCGATCGTCTTCTCGGAGGGTCGGCGCTCGCCGGCCTTGCCGATCACGTGTTGCTGCGCTTCGCGCGGGAGATACAATGACCACCGCCCTCGCCAGCCCTGTTCATCGGCCGCTTGACGACACCGGTCAGGCCATCCGGCTCCGCTGCCCGCAATGTGCCACTGCAGCCGCGCTCGTCGAGGACCGGGACGACGCCTCGCCCGAAGATGCTTTGCGCTGCCAGAGCTGCTTTATGAGAATTGCCAAAACCTGCGGTGTCTGGCGCATGCTCACTCTCGAACAACAAGCGAGCTTCGCCTGCTTCATAGAAGACTATGAATTCATCCGTCGCAAGGAAGGGCGTGGCTCCGACGATCCGGCCTTTTATCTTGCCCTGCCCTTCGCCGACCTGACGGGGAACTTCTCCGATCAATGGCGAATTCGCGCGCGCAGCTTCCGCTATCTCGAGCGCAAACTCCTGCCGCGGTTGACGAATCTTCTCGGCTCCTCGTTGCGCGTTCTCGATCTCGGCGCCGGCAACGGATGGCTCAGTTACCGGCTCGCGCTTGCCGGCCACCGTCCCGTCGCCGTGGATCTTTGCGCCAATGCATTCGATGGTCTTGAGGCAGCGGCACCCTTTGCCGGCGTGCTCGATAACTTCTTCCCGCGTTTTCAGGCCAGTATGGATTGCCTCCCCTTTGAAGACGCTCAGTTCGACGCGGTAATCTTCAACGCTTCTTTGCATTACTCCATGAGCTATATGCGCACGATTCGCGAAGCGGCTCGCTGTCTTCGCCCAGGCGGCGTCATCCTGATCGTTGATTCGCCCTCCTATCGCAATGCTGCGGCCGGCGAAGCCATGCGTGCGGAGCGCGCGCGCCGCTTTCAATTCGAATTCGACGAGCGGGGCCGCGCGCTCCCATCGCGCGAGTACCTCACGCCTGCGGATCTTGATGAGCTCTCCACACTCGGAATCCGCTGGACCCGGCACCTGCCGTGGTTTGGGCTGAGCTGGTGGATGCGCCCATGGATCGCACATCTGAAGAGACGCCGCGAACCGTCGCAGTTCTTTCTTTACGAGGGGAGGATCGAGGCGTGATTCTTCTTTATTACCCCAAACTCACCAAGCCGAAAAATCGCCGCTTTCCATTGTCCATCATTGCACTGGCCGCGGTGCTCGAAGGCCGGGAAGAGTATGAGATCGTTGACGGTAACCTCGATCCCGAACCGGACGCAACGCTTGCACGGCTCATGAAAACCCACCGCGTCGAACTGCTCGGGGTGAGTGTGATGCCGGGACCGCAGATGGTTTCGGCGATGCACTCATGCCGCGTCTTCCGCGAGCAGTTTCCGAGTGTTCCGATCGTATGGGGCGGGTATTTTCCGTCTCTCTATCGCGACGCGACGCTGAACACAAAGTATGTCGATTACGGGGTGCGCGGACAGGGCGAGACCACGCTGCTCGAGTTGATCGAAGCCATTCGCGGCAAGCGCGATTTCGGCAGTATCGCCGGTCTTTCCTGGAAGGATGACGCCGGCCGGCGCATACACAATCCTGAGCGCGGCATGGAGTCGCCGGATGATTTTCCGTGGATACCTTACGATCGGCTCCCCGTCGTCAGCTACTTGCGTCCTTCTTTCTTCGGCAAGCGCACCGGCGCGCACCAGGCCAGCATCGGTTGCCCATTCCAATGCACCTTCTGCGCCGTGCATGAGGCCTTTGGTAGCAAGCAGAAGATGGAGTCGCCCGCCAGGACTGAAGCCGTCCTGCGCCACCTCGTCCGCGACTACGGCATGGATGGCGTGCAGTTCTACGACATGAACTTCTTTGTCAACGAGTCGCACACCTGTGAACTTATGGAGCGCATCGCGCCGCTCAATCTCCACTGGTGGTGCGAAGGCCGCATCGATGCTATCAACCGCTACTCCGAAATGACTCTCAAGCTTATCCGTCGGGCTGGGTGCACCATGATCTTCTTCGGGGCCGAATCGGGATCGAACCGCACACTTCAGGATATGAAGAAGGGCATCACCACGGAACAGACTCTTTCCGTCGCGCGGCGTCTTCGCGAAGCAGACATCATTCCCGAGTTCTCCTTCGTCATCGGCAATCCGCGCGATCCCGAGGTCGATACGCACGAAACCATCGCATTCATTCGCACCATCAAGAGCATCAATCCCGCTTCCGAAATCATCATGCAGCACTACACGCCGGTGCCCCAGCGCGACAGCAAAATGTATGGCGGCATCGACGGACTGGTGGATTTTCCCTCGACTCCCGAAGAATGGGCCACGCCCCGCTGGTACAACTTCACCATACGGGTCAATCCTTCTATGCCTTGGCTTAAGCCGCGAACCAAGCGCTTGATCGACAACTTCGAGACGGTTGTGGCCACACGCTGGCCCACCGTCCAGGATATTCACGCCAGCCGCTTGAGCCGTGCCCTGCTTTCTGCTCTCGGCTCCTGGCGGTATCTCACTCGCATTTACAGCGCTCCCGCCGAGCTCCGGCTCGCCCAGGATTGGGTGCGTTTGCGCCGCCCCAAGGTAGAGAGCGTATGAGCGCCAGCAAAGCAGTAGCCGTCGATCCGCGCGAACCCGTGCCGCTCAACCCGCAAGGAGCCTATCAGCTGTGGGCCGCACACTACGACTCCGCGGTCAACCCACTTCTGGCTCTCGAAGAGCGCCGCATGGCCGCTCAATTCGGCGACTTCTCAGGCAAAGACATCGTGGATCTCGGATGCGGCACAGGAAGATGGCTCAAGAAACTCGAAAGCTGCCGGCCGCGATCGCTGACGGGAGT
>JBAWFY010000369.1:0-2110 GCA_049592335.1 Occallatibacter sp. | reverse complement strand
GTAGTAGACATGAGGAATCTCCTGTTCCGGTTGAATCGTGCGTGAGGGCGCAAGCGGGCACACTCCCAAGCGCACCCGCTCAGAATGTGTGCGTTAGCTGGCCGCTGCGAACTGCTCCCGCTCCTTGGCCGGTTCCGCACTTTCGTCGTCGCGGATTGCGGCCAGAATCACAGCAGAGGTGCGCTGGATAACCTCAAGGCTTTCGGCCAGCAGGGTTACGTTGCCGTTGTACATCTGGATGTAATCGCTCGAAGCGTTGCCCATCTCCAGACCGATTGCCTGAC
Source organism: Occallatibacter sp. (assembly GCA_049592335.1). GTDB lineage: Bacteria > Acidobacteriota > Terriglobia > Terriglobales > Acidobacteriaceae > Telmatobacter. The sequence goes on along the minus strand of JBAWFY010000369.1, from coordinate 1,826 downwards.
CCACGATGAAGGCCACGGCCTCGGCTTCCGTCTCGCGGACGGTTGCTGTGGTGAAGGTGCGGCGCTCTGCCTTGTGCAAGAGTTCATGCGCCGTTTCGTGAACCAAGGTGACAAACTCCTCCGGCTTCGACTGGCCGGGAAGCAAGGCGATCTTGCCTCCGTAGCTCACGCCCAAAGCAGGGGCGATCCTCTCGTTGAACTCAAGAGTGATGTTCTGCTGTGCAAGAAAATCAATCAGCCGGTCGCGCTGTTCGCCAACTTCGCCGGAGATGTTGTGCTCGAACTCCGGTATGTCCGCGCCCTCGGTCTGCGCAACATCGAACACATACACGGAGCGGAAACCGATAAGCACCGGCTGAGGCTTGGCGTTGCCGTCCGCATCTGTGCTCTGTGCGGCCTCAGTTCTCCTGCGTCGGTTGCCGATCATCGGCGCGAGAATCTGGATGCCCCTCTCACCGCGCTTCACGAACCGGCCCATTTCTTTCCATGTGCCGAATCCTGCTACGCGCGCAGCCGTGGGCCGCTGCCGCGCAATGGCAACGATGTTGCCAAAGCTGTAATTGTGGAAACGCGCCATCGCGGTCAGATACGCGGCGAGCGTTTCGCTCTTGCCCGCTTCTACCTGCCGGATGAGAAAGTCCACGGCCTGCTTGATGATGAGTTGAGTTGGGTTGTCTTTCTGTGCCGTCCGTCCTTGATAGGGCGAATCGCTGCGGTTGCGCTGCGCCGCATTTTTCCTGTGCGGCGCAGTTTGGCTGCTGGCTGTGCCATTGCTGGCGGTGGTGGTTGCGATGCTGGTAATGCTGTTTCTGCGCTTCATGACGATGCTCCTGCGAAGCCCCGTTGGGGCCGATTGGCGTCCAGAAGCAAGAGCACCCAAACCAAATTTCTTTCGTTGAGTGCCCCCGCTTCATGGCTCTTCGCAACGGGCGGAGGCGGGAAGGTTCGGTCAAGGCCACGCGTTCTGTGCGTGTTCATCGCAGCGCAGCGGAGAGCCTTGACGGGTTCTTCCCGTCTCTGCCAGACCGTTGCCTGAAGCGGGGGCACTTGACGAAGGAAGAAAATTGGTCCATTTCCTTATTGCTGTACGGTCGTACGCACGAAGGGGCCGGGCGTTGCGGGGCAGGAACAGGCCCCGCAGAGGTGGGAGCGGAAGACGCCTAGCGCCATCGGTCGCCTGAAGCGAGGGAGGAGTCGTCCTCCCACTTACATTCGGTCTCTTCCAGAGCGGATATGATGGCTACTATCCCCTTTCTGATAGGAATGAGACACGAATCGAGGGTACAAGCCTTGGATCTGAATGGGATTGAGAAGCTGCCGAATGGCGCCCGATTTTATCGCTGTGACCTACATGTACATTCGTATGGCGGATCACACGACGTGCATGACACGACGATGACCCCGGAAGCCATAGTGCAAACAGCGGTGCAGGAAAACCTTGCGATCATCGCGATCACCGACCACAACGAAATAATCAATGTTCAGCGAGCCATCGACGCAAGCAAGAGTTCCTCGGTGACGATACTGCCCGGAGTCGAACTCTCAACTCCCCAAGGCCATTTGTTGTGCTATTTTCCCGATGTTCAGGCGTTGCAGCATTTTCACGGGAGACTCCAGTTCGCAGACCGCCAAACCGCAAACTCACGCTGCAACCAGTCCATGTTCGAGTGTCTGGAAGAGTGCCAGAAGTTAAAAGGGTTCTGCATCCTCGCGCATGTGGACAGCGATAAAGGATTTGAGAAGGAGGTTCCAGGCGCGAGTCCACACAAAGCGGACGTTATCACGCATCCGGCTCTCCTTGGGATTGAGTTGAAGCACGCAACATC
>JBAWFY010000368.1:0-4939 GCA_049592335.1 Occallatibacter sp. | reverse complement strand
GTGTCGAAGCCCAGCCCGAAGAGCACGCCCAGCGGATACATGTGCCAACTGCGCCGGATCATGGCGAACATGGGCCGGAAGAGGCGCGCAAGAAATCCGCGGCTGGCGAGCAGCAGGTCGAAATCCTCATCGACATAGGGAGCCCCGTTGCGCACGCGCGTAAATGCGCGATAGATCGACGCGAGCACCACGATATTGACGACGGCAATGCCGAACAGAAACAACGCCGAGACCAGCGTGCCGATCACGCCGCCCACCGCGCGCGCCCCGTCCATGCGGTGCTGCAGCGCAAGAGCCGTCGCGGCGATGGCCGCCGAGCCCAGCACCACGATGGTCGAGTGGCCGAGCGAAAACATGAAACCGACGCCAACCGGGCGCTTGCCCTCCTGCATCAGCTTGCGGGTTACGTTATCGATGGCTGCTATATGATCGGCGTCCACCGCGTGGCGCAGGCCGAAGCTGTAAGCAAGCAGCGCCGTGCCGAGCAGCAGCGGGTAATGACGAAACGCCATGATCGCCCACAGCCAGGCGGCCACATTGAACGCAAAGAGAATGCCGTAGATGCCGATGATTTTGCCGCGCAGGTTGGCGGGCGCGTCGTCGAAGAGCCGCCGCAAAAATCCGCTGGCCTCAAAACCGTTGCGTTCCCGGTCGCTGGCCGAGCCGGATTGGGCGAGCTCACGAATGAGCCAATATTACCATTTTAAAAATCGTGCTACAAACCAACTCCGGCGCCGGCTAGCTTGCCTTGATCAGCATCAACGTAATGTCGTCATGCTGCGGCGCGGCGCCCACAAAGCGGTTAATATCCATCATGATGGCGCTGAGCGCCGCCTGTGGCACTGCAGTTGCATTAGCATAAAGCGCTCTCACAAGCCGCCCCTCGGAGTACTCCTCTTCCGCAGTATTCTCCGCCTCGGTCGCCCCGTCGGTGAAGATGGCCAGCCAGTCGCCGCTCGCGATGGTGGTTGTGCCCGACGCGTATTGCGCATCCTGAAGGATCCCCAGCGGAATGCCGCCCTCGCTCAACCTCTCGATGGACCCATTCTGTCGCATCAGCATCGGGGGGTTGTGCCCGGCGTTCACATACTTCAGTTGCCGCGACTCTGCGGCGTACTCGCCAATAAAGGTCGTGGTGAAACGCCTCCCATTCTGGCTGTTGCCGCAGGCATAGTTATTCATGCTCGCGGCCAGATCGGTCAGGGTCTCCGCCCTCGCCGCCAGCGTCTTCAGGCTGGCCTGGTAAGTAGCCATCAGCATAGCCGCCGGCACGCTCTTGCCGGCCACATCGGCGATCGCGATCAGATACGTGCCGCCCGCACCGGGCCGCTGAAAGACGTCATAGTAGTCTCCGGCCACGGTATTTGCCGGCCTGGTTTGAAAGGCAATCTCCAGCCCCGGCACCGCGGGCGGCGACGCCGGCAAAAGCCAGCTCTGAATCTCCTTGGCGATTTGCAGATCGCGCTTCATCACCACGCGGTCCGTCACTTCCAGCACCAGCACCGTCAGCACCAGTAACTCGCCCCATCCGCTGAACGACAGGGGACCGAAGTAGAAACCTGTACCCGGATGGTTCCCGCTGGGCTCCCATCGGATATCCAGGTTGATGGCCATCATGATCAACGCGGCCAGCAGCAGGATGCGTCTTGCCGGCGTCAGCTTGTCTACGATGGCCCAGAAGAACAGCCGCACCTGGCGCAGAAAATGCTTGACTCTCCCGGTGCCGCTCTTGCGCTCGCTGCCCACTTCCTGGGAGTAGAGCCGGTAGCTCAGGCGAGCATCAGCCTCGAACTGCTTCCACAGTTCTCCCAGTGCCATACCGTTCGACACGCGAAGCCAGAATCGACGTGCTCGCTGAAACATCGCTTGATCCGGAAGGCGATTGCCCTTCCTGCCGTCTGCCAACGATAGAGCAATCCTGCCGGAATTATACGGCGAGCGGGTTCGAGGAAGGGTTTCGGAACGGCTGCCTTGACCGAGCGCCTTCGTCAGTGGAGTTTTTGCTTTGGAGCCAACGCCGTTTACAGGCGTCGGAGCTGGTAGCGAGCGCTCGACATGCCATGTCAACGAGAGGAAAATGAACGCTCGTTGCTGTCCTTAGCCGAGCGGCGAGCCGTGCCTCTTCGATCGCGCAGTCAGCTACGCCTGTGCCGCGGGTGCCTGCGCCGGCTTCTGCTTTGGCGCTTCTTTCTTTCCGGGAGCCAGGATGGCGTGCAGAATCGTGCCTTCCATGCGCGGCATAAACTCCACTATGCCGGCGTCGCCGATGTCCAGAATGAGCCGGTTGATGATCTTATAGCCCAGTTCGCGGTGCGCCATCTGGCGGCCACGGAAGCGCAGGCTCGCCTTCACCTTGTCGCCCTCGCTCAGGAAGCGGACCGCTTGGTTCTTCTTGGTCTGGTAGTCGTGCTCGTCCACGGTGACCGAGAATTTGACTTCCTTGAGCGTGATGACCTTCTGCTTCTTGCGCGCGGCGCGCTCGCTCTTTTCCTTCTCGTAGAGAAAGCGGCCGTAATCCTGAATGCGGCAGACGGGAGGTACGGCGGTGGGCGAAACTTCCACCAGGTCGAGGCCGCGTTCGCGGGCCGTGCGAAGAGCTTCAAAGGGCGTCAGAATGCCCAGTTGCTCGCCGTTTTCGTCGATTACGCGGACTTCGCGCGCGCGAATCCGATCGTTGATGCGAATAAAAGATTTGGCCGAACGTTTATCGAATGCGATGGTTCTCCTCCGAGTATCGCGCCGGGGCGGGCCGGGGCCGCAGCGACACGTATGCAGACTGAGTATAACATTGGCTTGGCGCGGGCGAACAAAGGAGTTATGCGTCCGCTAAGGCCGTCAAGTTACCTTCGGCATTGAGCCCAGTGACGCGGATTCGCAGCAGCTCATTTGCGTCTACCCGGCCTTCGAGTTCAACGGGAACAAAGTTGTCTGTGAGCGCTGCCGTCGATCCCCGCTCCGCAAGCGCCGCCTGCGTGCGCAGCGTGATGGCCTCGATCGTGCGCCCCACAAATTGCCTGCGATGAGCCGTCGTTTTCTCGGCGGCAAGCTCGCGCAAAATCGCCATGCGCTCTTCGATTACGCCATGCTCCATTGGGGCTGCCGCATGCCATGCTGTGCCCGGCCGCGGCGAAAACGGAAACAGGTGCAGGTAGCCGAAGGGCAGCGCGCGCAGGAATGCGACCGTCTCCGCAAATTCGTCCTCGCTCTCGCCGGGGAAGCCGACCATCACATCAGCACCCAGCGTCAACTCCGGCCCAACCGCGCCCAGCAAAGCATCGACTTTCCAGGAGTAATGCCATGGCCGGTAGCGGCGATGCATACGCCGCAATACCGCATCGGAGCCGGACTGCAGCGGCAGGTGCGCGTGCCGCGCGAGGCGGCGGCCTCCAAACTCCCGCATCAGCGCGATCAATTCGCCGTTCCAGTCCATCGGCTCAATCGAGCTCAGGCGCAGCCGCGGCAATGCGGTATTTTCCAGAATATCGCGCACCAGCCCGGCGAGCGAATGACTTTCCGCTCCTTCAAGGTCCCGTCCCCAGCGGCCGAGATTGATGCCGGAAAGCACCAACTCCTTGCCGCCCGCCGCGACAAAGCTCTCCACCTTCCCCATCACCGCTGCGTATGGCAGACTCTTGGATGGGCCGCGCGTGAACGGGATTACGCAAAACGTGCACCGGTTGCCGCAGCCTTCCTGAATCTTCAGGTTGGGCCGCGTCTGCGCGCCCGGCGCAAGCTGCGTGGGTCCGCCCGGTGCCTCTTCAATGAACGAATGAGCGAATCGATCGTCAGCCCAGATGGGAACAAGCGGCTCACTCGTGGAGAATTGTGGTGCGGTTGCTCGAAGCAGCGACGTCACCGGAATCAAGCCTGACGCGTGGCTCCCCACTCGTTCCGCCCCGCGTGCGAGCCCCAGCACAATCTCCGGCGCCAGCGCCTTGTGGCTGTTGCCCACCACCGCGGCCACGCCCGCGATCGCGGCCAGTTCCTCGGGAGCGCGTTGCGCATAGCAGCCGGTGACCACAATCTTCGCCGCAGGATTGCGCCGGTGCGTGCGCCGGATGAAGGCGCGCGCGGCACGATCCGCCTCGGCCGTCACGCTGCAGGTATTCACTATCACCACGTCGGCGACAAAAGGCTCGCGCTCGCTCAGCGCGCGCAGATTCACGGCAATCGTCTCGCCGTCGGCGCGCGCCGCCCTGCACCCGAAGTGTTCGATGTGAAAGCCCGGCATCTCATTTAGTGTAGAGGCTGCACGATTTCGGCGCGCCGCGGCAAACTGCCGCCGCGCCGCTCAACTGGCTCTTCGTTATACTGGAATCACGTAGATAGACTCCGTGCGATGGCAGATTTCTCCTCAGCCCACATTCCGATTCCAACTCCCCAGGAAGCCCAAAGCCACACGCGTCATATCGCTGGTTACGTTTACTTCACCTTCATCTGCTACGTTTCCATCGGCCTGCCACTGGCAGTGCTGCCGCCCTTCGTGCATCTGCGCATGGGCTATAGCACGGTCCTTGCCGGACTGGCCATCAGCGTCCAATACATTGCCACGCTGGCCAGCCGCCCGTGGGCGGGCCGCATCAGTGACCACATGGGCGCGAAGATCTCCGTGCTCTGGGGCATGGCCTGTTGCACGGCAAGTGGTGCGTTACTGGTAGCCGCGGCGGGTTTCTCCGATTTACATTGGCTCAGCTTTACCGTCCTCATCGCCAGCCGCCTGGTGCTAGGCGTGGGCGAAAGCCTCGGTTCCACCGGGTCCACGCTTTGGGGCATCACGGCTGCCGGCCAGGAACACACTGCCAAGGTCATCGGCATGAACGGCATCAGCACCTACGGCGGTGTGGCCCTGGCTGCTCCGCTCGGCGTCATTCTCGACCAGCGATGGGGCCTTGGCTCGATCGGCGTGCTCACCATCCTCATTGGGGCCGTAAGTTTCGTC
>JBAWFY010000367.1:0-2566 GCA_049592335.1 Occallatibacter sp. | reverse complement strand
GGACGGCACGGGCATCAAGCTTTGCGTACTGGACACCGGCATCGATCTGAACCATCCTGACTTTTCCGGCCGCACCATCGTAAGCGCGAGCTTTATCCCCGGCCAGACTGTGCAGGACGGCCATAGCCACGGCACGCACACTGCCGGAACAGCGGCCGGACCGCAAACTCCGGCTTCCGGGCCGCGCTATGGTGTTGCATACAACTCATCGCTTTACATCGGTAAGGTTTTGAGCGATGGAGGCACCGGCGTTGGCGGCTCAGTGATCGCCGGTATGAACTGGGCGCTCAACAACAACTGCGATGTCATTTCAATGTCATTAAGCGCGCCCGTCGGAGTGCAGAAGAGCTACACTCAACTCGGGCAAAAGGCGCTCAATCAGAATTCCCTGTTTATTGTCGCTGCGGGCAACGACAGCAATCGGCCAGGAACTGTCGCCAATACCGGCGCGCCGGCCAACTCACCTACAGTGATGGCGGTGGCCGGGATCGACAGCAGTTCAAACATGTATGTGAGATCCAACGGGGGCAAAGTTGAGATCGCCGGTCCCGGCGTGGATGTGCTTTCCTCAGTGCCGATGCCAACGCAATACGCAAATAAGACCGGTACCAGCATGGCTACGCCGCACGTTTCAGGCATTGCCGCACTCTGGGCGCAGAGCGACAACTCTCTCCGCGGTCAGGCCCTGTGGACCGCACTGACCGGGGCGGCAAAAAGTCTGACGCAGCCGGCGAGCGATGTGGGCGCAGGTCTGGTACAGGCGCCGTATCCCGGAGGGGTATGCCGGTAAGTCACAATGCGGACGGGACGACCTGGATCGTCACGCTCGATTCCGATGCAGCACTTGATCCGATCCGGCGCGCCATCGAGCGCGCCGGACTCGCGATCCAGCAGATACTGCAACCCGCATCGATCATGATCGTGCGCGGAACGGAGGCCCAGGCGGAAAAAGCCCGGCAAGTTGACGGTGTGATTGCGGTCGAAGCGGATCTGGAGTTCAACGTAGGCCCACCGGAGGCGCCGTTCTCCTGACAGATAGAGGTCGTCCCGGCTAGGACCGGAAATAAAGCGCGCGTTGGAACTCCCCATTATTCCGTGAAATTACATCTTTGCGACAAGCGGCACTACTGGGACAAGCTCCTGCTGGCGCGTCTGCCCTCCCCGGCAGCCGGGAGTTAATCCAGGCTATCCACTTATTGCCCTACCGCGGTCCTCGTGACGTGCGTAGTATTCTGGACCTCATCGGAACACTTTCGAGGAGGCGTTCATGAAAATTCTGCTGCGCAGAATTCTTCTTGCTTTCACTGTTCTGGCGTTTACAGGCGGCATTTCGCGTCCGCTCATGGCGCAAGGCGCGCCGACGCAAACCGCCGCCGGCCAGCCTTACACCATCGAGTACTACTACAAATGCCAATGGGGGCACCAGCAGGAGTTCCACGACCTCTTCCTGAAGAACCACTGGCCTTTGCTCAAGAAGATCCAGTCGACGGGGCGCATTCTGTCGCTCAAGATCGAGTCGCCGGCCTACCACACCACCGAGGACGGGCGCTGGGACTACCGCGTGACCATCGTCTACAAGGATTCAACGGTCGCGACCAGTTCCAACCCCGACGAAGATGCGTTCATTAAGGAGTTGTGGCCCGACCAGGAAACCTACAAGCGTGAAGAGCAGCGGCGCTTTGAGATCCTGCTTGCACATTGGGATCTGCCGGTCACGGATGTGACGCCGAAGTAGCAGGAACAGGTTTCAGGGGTCAGCGGTGAGCGAACAGTACCGGCAAACCGATTTGGGCCCGACTGGCAGGAAAATGCGCCTGCTCTCTTGCTCCCTTAGTTTCACATTTCTTTCGCATCCCTGCCTCTATCGCATGGCATGCATCACTTGAGTCGACAACGTCGGTGCGGATATATTGTTCTCAACCTGTTCGACCGGCCCAGCGAGGATTGCGATGCGCTTTTCCCAAAAACGCACCCAGTCCGTCGCCGCTGGGCTGAACCCAGCCCATTCCGCAGGAGCCGGCCCTTGCCGCGCCAGAACCGGCGCGGGCCTCGCCCTCCTTAGAAGTCTCCGAACCTCTGCCGCGCAAGGAACCCACAGCCACGCTCGACGTGCATCCTGCCCACCACGCCGCCTCCACCTGGCGCGAGTTCTTCATACATATCGCCACCATTGTCCTCGGCCTGCTCATTGCCATCGGCCTTGAGCAAACTGTCGAGTACGTCCACCATCGCCGTGAATTGCGCAACGCCCGCGAAGAGTTGCGTGTCGAGGTCGAGCAAGATAGCGCCATCGCCGACAAAAACCTCCAAGCGATCCGCGAGCTTCAGGCGAAGTTGAACGCCGACATGGCGCTGCTGCTGGCGCACCGGGCCACCGGCAAGCCGTTGACCGGCAAGCTCGACTTTACGTGGAGGTTCACCAAGACCCACTATGCCGCTTTGAAGTCCAACCAGATTTCCGGCTCCCTTGCCCTGATGCCACATGCAGAGCTAGAGTTCTACGACTTCGTCTTTTCCGTTCAAGAAGCGATCATGATGGAGGCAGCCGAGTGGAACGGAACGATTG
>JBAWFY010000366.1:0-4067 GCA_049592335.1 Occallatibacter sp. | reverse complement strand
CGTTGAAGGTGACGCGGCGAATTTTCTTCCTCTCTTTGGCGTTGGTGCCAAGCTGCAACGCGAGGTGATACGCAATGGCCTCGCCTTCGCGGTCCGGGTCGGGCGCCAGATAAATCTCGTCCGCCTTGGCGGCCGCCTTCTTCAGCTGCTCCACAACCTTCTCTTTGCCCGGCGACACAATCAGATGCGGCTCAAACGTCCGCTTCTTCAACTCCACGCCGAGGTCGTTCTTGGGCAGGTCCATAATATGGCCCACCGATGCACGCACATCGAAGCCCTTGCCGAGATACTTCTCAATCGTCTTCGCCTTGGCCGGCGACTCGACGATCACCAATGCTTTACTCGTTGCCATTTGTGAACCAGATTCCTCTTCCTCTTAATAACTGCCCCGCTGACGCGGGCCGCGGCGTCCCAACCCTCAACTCCACATTGGACTCATGAGACGCTCTTCGGTTGCTTCCTCACCACACTCACCACAGCCAAAATCATTCATCGCAGGGCACCCGCTCACCTGCTCCACGAAAAATGGGCCGCAAGTGTTGCACCCTACCATGGAATACCCTTCCATTTCCACCGGGGAAGCAAGATTTTCTTCCGGAGTCACCCGGCTTTCACTGCAAAACGCGAGCTTCGGCTCCGGAAAGCATGAGTGAATCGTTAGGCTTAGAGATGATCGCTGCCACTGAGGAGTGCAAAGCGAAAAATGATCGAAGGCTGGCTCCTGGCCGCCCTCGTTCCCTAATTTCCTAGTTCCCTGCTTCTACATCGTCCGCACGTAGTTCTTCCCCGGCAAACACCGCACCCGGCCGGCCATCTCCAGCTCAAACAGTGCGGTAAAAACCTCCGACGATGTCAGTTGCGTCTCGAGAAGATCGAGAATCTCGTCGATCTGCAGGCTCTCGTCTTTGCGCAGAACTTCCAGCACCATGGCCTCCTCAGGCCGCAGCACTGGGTTAGGGAGTAAGGATGCCCCAGCGTCGGCTTTCGATTCAGACGGAGCCTCAGCCTCCAGTTCGATCCTCACCTGCGACGGCAGATCCTCCCACACGTCCTCCCACGTGGCCACGAGCTTTGCCCCCTGTTTAATCAGCGTGTTGGGCGTCCACGAGCCTTTGTTCGTCACGTTGCCGGGCACGGCGAAAAGATCGCGATTCTGTTCCGCCGCGCATCGTGCGGTCACGCGCGTGCCGGAGTTCTCGCTCGCCTCCACCACCAAAACGGCCACGCTCAATCCGCTCAGGATGCGATTCCGGCGCGGAAAATTCTGCGGAGCGGGAAATGTGCCCATCGGCACCTCGCTCACGATCGTTCCTCCGCTAGCAAGAATCTCCTCGGCCAGGTTGCGGTTTTCCTTCGGATAAACAACATCAATACCCGTTCCCCATACGGCCAGAGTCGGCATCCGTGCCGTCAGCGCGCCTTTATGCGCACACGAGTCGATGCCGCGCGCCATACCACTCACAATCAATAGGTGCCGCGCAGCCAGATCACGCGCCAGCATCTCCGCCACGCCAGATCCGTACGGCGTCGGATGTCGAGTGCCCACTACGGCAATCGATGGCCGGCTCAGCAACTTGGGGTCGCCGCGCACCCACAGCACAGGGGGTGGATCGTAAATCTCGCGCAGCCGCTCCGGGTACTCGGCGCACGAGTAGGTCACAATGGTTGCGCCCTGCGCAACCACGCGCGCCCACTCCTCTTCAGCCGCGCTTCGGCCCTTGCCGTCAAACAAAAACTGCGCTGCTCCGGCCGGAAAGCGCAGCCCTTCGAGCGCGGTTAGCGGCATCGTAAAGATCTGGCTCGCGCGTCCAATCTCTTTCACAGCATCGAGAATCCGCTTCGGCCCGAGGCCCGGCGCCAGCGCCATGGCCAGCCACGCCAGCCGCTCTTCATCGAGTGGCGGCGCAGGCGCGGTTTTCTGCTGCGATAGAACAGCGCCTTGGCTCGCTTGCGCCCTGGCCCTCTCAGCGGGCGCAGCGTCGGGAGAAAGCTGTTGGGAATTCAAAATCTACACGCTCCGGCTTTCAATAATTGAAAGCCCTCGCAGATCAGGGGGTGTGCGCCCACGTTACCGCCAGGCGCAACGGAAGTCAAGCCAGCGCGGGCTTGAGCCGTATCCCAACTTGAAATCGTTTTTGAATGAGCGCAATTTAAGAGACCGCCGAAAGACTCCCGCCCAGCAGCCCCCGGATGAGCACGCGAATGCTGAAATCGACGATTCCCTCAAAGGAACCGCGGGAAGCGGTGGGCCCCTCGTTCAAATGGGGGAACTCCGCAGCCGGAAGCGCCCGCCACATATCTCCAAACTCCCTTTCGCTGAGTTCCCCATACCCACGGCGCCGCGCACCTCCGCCCCCATCACGTTCATGCCCATCAGAGCCTTCGCTGGCGCCAAGCCCCCGTCGCGCAAAATCCCGCGGCAGCATACGAAATCATTTTCCGCAAAAAACCCGCGGCGTCAGCAATGCGCGGTTGATTGCCGAACGTTTCACGCCCCTTCCTTACCTGCAATGAAGCGTGACCGGAACCCTCTGGTGCACCGGATTGGGAGTAGCGACGTCGAGCTGGACCCAGCCGTGGAAATCTGCGAACTGCGGAATATTCGCGCCCAGTTGCCAACTGTCATAGATAAAAACGGCGCGGTTGGGCACGGGCACGCTGATGGTCTGGGTGCCGCTGTGGGGACCATCGCTGCGCACAAAGCTGTAGCTCGCAGTGGTGGGTGCGGTCCCGAGCAGGCTCCAGCCGAACTTCAGCTGAACGGGGCATGAACCCGTGTATTGAAACCCCTGGGCAACCTGGCCGTTGGCACGCAGCGACCAGCCGCCGATTCGGACGGTTGCGTTTTGGGCATGAGCGATCACGCTCACGGATCCCAAGCACAAAAAAATCCCAACCACGGTTGCGATCCTGTTGATTCTCATCATTCCTCCTTTGGTCGGGAACTTGCGCAGGGGTTTCCCGGCCACCAGCCACTATAGCGCAGTGGAACATGTACAGGGCAGTGAATTGTGCCTTTGTCCATCTCCGGTTGATGACTTTCTCGGTCTTTTCGGTGCGCCCTTGCACGATGCGGCTCATCACGCGCAATGAAGCTAAAAGTTAAGAGCTGGAAACTTTCTTCGTTCCCTGCCTCTTCGCTAACCTAGCCAGCGTCGCCTGTTCGCGCAGCACCTGCTGCAAGGGCCGCGCCGGAGTGCCCCAGTGCACGGTACCGGGTTTCAGGCCTTCATTCGTCACTGTCTTGCCGCTGAAAACGCCAGCCTGCCCACCCAGAATCACGCCCGGCCCCACGTGCGCATGATCGCCGATACCCACCTGGCCCGCAATGACCGCACCCTTGCCAATCGTCGACGAGCCGGAAATTCCCGTCTGCGCAACGATGATCACATCCTCGCCGATGTCGCAGTTGTGGGCAATGTGAACCAGATTGTCGAATTTCGCTCCGCGTCGAATCCGCGTCACGCCCAGCGCCCCGCGATCGATGGTGCAGTTGGCGCCAATCTCCACATCGCCCTCAATCACCAGCCCGCCCTGCTGCGGAAACTGGGTGTACGCGCCGGTCTTTGCGTCGCGCACATAGCCGAATCCGTCCGCGCCCAGCACAGAGCCGGCGTGAACCACCACGCGGTTACTTATTGTGGTGCTGGGATAAATCACTACCCGCGGGTAGATGTGGCAACGATCGCCGATGCGCACGTGCTTGCCGATGACGGCTCCGGCATCGATATGGGTTCCTGCGCCGATCTGCGCGTGATCGCCGATCACGGCCGCAGGCCCGATCGAAACTCCATCGCCGAGTCCGACATTCGCTCCCAGAATTGCGCTCGGGTGAATTCCCGAGGACGCGGGAAAAGGCTTGAGCAGTTTAGCTGCAAGAGCAAACCACAAACGTGGATGCTCGGCCTCGACCACACAGCTATTCGCGGGATACGAAGAGACAGTTCCAACGGGAAGCACAACGGCCCCGGCAGGACTGTTCAGCGCCTTTTGCGCCGCATCGGAAGTTTCCGCAAAGACCAGTTCGGATGGGCCAGCCAGGTGGCTGGAGCTTACGCCATCGATCT
>JBAWFY010000365.1:0-4118 GCA_049592335.1 Occallatibacter sp. | reverse complement strand
CCGGCCTCGCGCTCCGCCAGCACCTCGCCGATGCACACCACCGGGACGATTCCATGCTTAAGCGCCGCGTGCAGCTTCTTGTTCACAATCTCATCGGTCTCGGCAAAGTACTGCCGGCGCTCGGAGTGGCCGATGAGCGCGTGCGTGCCGCCCACAGCCTTCAACTGGCCAATGGAGGTTTCGCCGGTGTAAGCGCCCTCTTCGGCAAAATGGATATTCTGCGCACCGACGGCTACATTAGAGCCTTTGCAGGCAGGAACGACGGTCGGCAGTAACACGGGGGATGGGAAGAGCGCGATCTCGTCGCGGGTGTGCCCTTGAACCAGCGGCAAAAAGGCATCGACAAAGGCCTTGGCTTCGGCCGGCGTCTTGTACATCTTCCAATTGGCGGCAATCAGTGCTTTACGAGACATGTTTGTAGTTTCCTCGCTCTGATTCTAAAGGGCCGGACGTCACTCCAAGGGTGACGGCAGGCACAAAATGGATTTATATGGGTCTGGAAATGCGCTTTCCGGCCGAAACTCGGTGCAGACCCTGGGTTCGATAGTTACAATTGCCGTGGCCTGCAAAGGTCCTGGAGGTTGAAGTGAAGAGAGTTTTGCGGATGGCAGGCTTCGGCTTGGCGGTCTTTTTTGGAGCCTTGAATGCGCACGCCGGCGCGCCCTTGAAGGGCATTGACGTGAAGTTGGGGAAGAACCCAGGCGGCGGTTCTGTGCAGCGGACTTCGGACGCTTCAGGCGCTGCCGATTTTGGCGTGTTGCCCAAGGGTAGTTATGTTTTGACATTCAGCGTTGCGAATGCGCCGGGCGCCAAGATGCAAACGCTTCACCTGGAGGTTCGCGGCTCGGCAGAAGGCACGGTCGCCCATGTTCTACCGGCAGCAATGACGGACATTATCGTGCCCGTGCTTGTCACCTCTGACGGCAAAACTCCGGTGGTGATCAAAGTGTCAGACGGAACCGGCGAGGTTGTGGACAGGGCGTGCTGCAAGAGCCACTCCAACACCAACAACAATTAGCCATCACTCGCGCGCGCAATGCCGTGAGTCCTACGAGCCCGGCGTGAGCGTGGAAGTCAAATCGTCGGGAACCGCCCCCTCAAGGAAAGCTGCTCGATGATCTGGATCGCCCAGATCCATCGTGAAGTGGCGCCAGACGCCCTCCTGAAGCACGCCCATGTTCCATGGGCCTGACACCGAATCGGAGAACTGCCAGACGATGTGGTATCCCTCCTCATTCGTGAATCCCTCGCCGTCGGCCTGCAGAATCGCGTCTCCGCGCTCCCACAATTTGTTGCGCAGCGCGTGGAGTGCGTTACTGCCCCCTTCGGTTTCGTCTCCCTGCAGGTGCTGGAAGACATAAATCGTCTTCACGGCGGCTAAAAACTCATGGAGCCATGCGACACCGCTCTCTGGTTTTGCATCCCTGGTCTCCTCGATAAATTCGGCAATCTCATCCTGACCGAGTGAGCCATCGGCGACGGGGTTGCGCTCGATCACTGCGACTTCCACGTCGTCAATTCCGGAGAGAAGCAGGCTTTCCCACTCTTCTTCGGTACCTTCTTCCAGAGTCAGTTTAAAGTGACTGTGCTCGGTGCGAATGAACTGTGCAAGCTCGTCAAAGGGAGGAAACTCCTCATCCTTCGACAAAACCCGCGTGTAATGTCCCATGTTTCTCCGCCTCAGCTTTCAGTGCATTCATTCCGCCGGAAGTGGAAGAATAGGCGCGAGCCTCCAAAGGTGTTGTGAAAACGCGCGCTATTTCTTTGTCGGGGTGCGCTTTTCGAACAATCTTCCCGCCAGCATCGCAATCAGAACGGTCGGGATCAATAGCACAATGGCGACTGCAAAGAAGATCGCGGCAAATCCCTTCCAATGCCAACTCAACAGTCCCGCAATGTCGATTCCGTTTGCGTCGAG
Organism: Occallatibacter sp.; assembly: GCA_049592335.1. GTDB lineage: Bacteria > Acidobacteriota > Terriglobia > Terriglobales > Acidobacteriaceae > Telmatobacter. Next base: position 2,200 of record JBAWFY010000365.1, on the reverse strand, counting down.
CAGAGGGCCCGCGACCCATCCGAGAAGGCCTGCAATCAGAAAAGGGCAAATGACGCTAGCAATCTGGCTCGCGCGGTTCGCTTTGGCGCCCAATAGTACGGACGACCACCAGTATCCGGCCCATGCAGCCAGCAGGGTCGAAGTGCCGAGAATAATCGCCAGGGTCACTCTGCGATCCTCTTGCATTCGGCGCTTATGCGCTAGATGCGATTCTCTGACAACTGATCACTGACAACTGTTCGTGCTACTTTTCCGTCAGCGCTTCCACGCCGGGAAGCTTCTTGCCTTCCAAAAACTCGAGCGAAGCTCCGCCGCCGGTGGAGATGTGCGTGATCTGGTCGGCTACGCCGGCCTGGTTGATCGCGCTCACCGAGTCTCCGCCGCCGATGATCGACGTAGCTGTGCGGTTGGCCGCGACTGCCCGCGCAATCGCGTTGGTGCCTTTGGCGAAAGTGGGGAACTCGAAGACGCCTGCCGGTCCGTTCCACACAATGGTTTTTGCCGTTGAAACCACCTGCTCGATCGCGGCCACGGACTTGGGCCCGATATCGAGTCCCTGCCAACCTTCTGGAAAGTCTTTCGAGCTGTCCCATACCTGCGTCTTGGCGTCGTTGGCAAAGTTGTCGGCGATAACATTGTCGACAGGCAAGAGCAGCTTCACGCCCTTGGCCTTTGCCTTCTCCAGTGTCTGCTTGGCGAGGTCAACCTTGTCCTCTTCAACGAGAGACTTGGCGGGGTTGACGCCGAGCGCGCGATAGAACGTGTACGCCATGCCGCCAACGATGACCAGTGTGTCCACCTTGTCGAGCAGGTTTTGGATCACGTCGATTTTGCCGGAGATCTTGGAGCCGCCGAGGATGGCGACGAACGGCTTTTCGGGAGCTTCAAGCGCTTTGCCGAGATAGGTGATTTCCTTCTCCATCAGCAGGCCGGCGACGGAAGGCTTGAGGAAGTGCGTAATGCCCTCGGTGGAAGCGTGCGCGCGGTGCGCGGAGCCGAAGGCGTCGTTCACGTAAACCTCGGCCAGCGCGGCCAGCGATTTAGAGAAGGCCGGATCGTTGGCTTCTTCTTCCGCGTGGTAGCGCAGATTTTCAAGCAGCAGCACCTGGCCCGATTCGAGCTGACGTGCCATCTCTTCGGCAATCTCGCCTACGCAATCGGGCGAAAAGGCCACGTTCACGCTCTCGCCGAGCTTTTTGTCGAGCAGTTCGCGCAGCCGGTCGACCACGGGCCGCAGCGAGTACTTCGGATTCGGCTTGCCCTTTGGCCTTCCCAGGTGCGAGGCCAGAATTACTTTGGCGCGGTGCCGCAGCGCGTATTCAATCGTAGGCAGCGTGGCCACAATGCGCGTGTCGTCGGTGATGGTCGAGCCGTCTTCGGTAAGCGGCACATTGAAATCAACGCGGATAAACACCCGCTTATTGGCAAGTTCAATGTCTTTGATCGAGAGCTTGGACATGTTGGCCTTCCTTAAGTTTTCAGTTGTCAGTGATCATGTCAGTTGCCTGCAGCAGCCGAATCGAGCTTAATCCGGGATGACGGCGTCGAACTCCATCTCGATGCGCCAGGCCGGGTTGAGCAGCGCAGCGACAACCACCATAGTCGAAGCCGGGCGGGATTTGGAAAAGAACTCGCCGTGAACGCGGCCAACGGCTTCCCAGTCCTCGGCATGGGCGAGATACATGCGCGTGCGCACTACGTCGTCGAGCGAAGAGCCGGCCTTTTTGAGAACCTCTTCGACGATCTGGAAGATGCGGCGGGTCTGACCGGCCGCATCTTCATTATCCGCTCCCACGGGGCCGGTACCGGAGACGTGCACGGTGTTGCCAATGCGCACGGCGCGGGAGAAACCGATGATGGGCTCGTAGGGCGAGCCGCCTGAGATGTCTTGTCGGGTCATTTGGGTGATTAGTGATTAGTGGTCAGTGATCAGCAGAAGCGAATATCTGCTACGTGCCGGAACTTTGATGAAGAGCAACCGCAGATCCTCCGGCTTCGTCCGCCTGCGGCGAACTTCGCTCAGGATGACAACCTCCGATTGAAACTCAGAGTCGAGACGAAGAAGGAAGAACAGTGGTCAGCGCCGAGCGGCCGATACTGACCACTTACCACTGTTTTTACAGCCCCTTCTTGGCCAGGAAGCCGATGAGGTCGACGACGCGGTTCGAGTAGCCCCACTCGTTGTCGTACCAGCTCAGCA
>JBAWFY010000364.1:0-7384 GCA_049592335.1 Occallatibacter sp. | reverse complement strand
TGCGCCTGACCTCCGGGCTGGGGGCGGGCTCGAATCCGGATGTTGGACGGCGCGCCGCGCTCGAAGACTCGGAGAAAATTATTGAGGCTCTCGAAGGCGCCGACATGGTGTTCGTCACGGCGGGGCTGGGCGGCGGAACGGGCACGGGTGCTGCGCCGGTGATTGCATCGCTGGCCAGCGAGATGGGGATTTTGACGGTCGCCGTGGTCACGAAGCCATTTGGGTTCGAAGGCAAGCGCCGCCTGATGCAGGCCGAGCGCGGCCTGAAGGAACTTGTCGATAGCGTCGATACAGTGATTGTGATTCCCAATGAAAAACTGCTGGCCGTGGCGAAGGATGCGGGATTTTTTGAGAGTTTTCGCATCGCCGATGATGTGCTGAGTCAGGGCGTGCAGGGCATCAGTGACATTATTACCATTCCTGGCATCATCAACCGCGACTTTGCCGACGTGAAGACGACCATGGCCGGGATGGGCCAGGCGGTGATGGGCACGGCCATACGCTCAGGTGCGAATCGCGCGGTGGAAGCGGCGCAGGCGGCCATGGCGTCGCCGCTGCTTGAAGCCGGCGCGATCGACGGCGCGCGCGGCATTTTGATCAACATCACCGGATCGAGCTCGCTGAAGCTTTCGGAGGTGAACGAGGCTTCGTCGCTGATTCAATCGGCTGCGCACGAAGACGCCAACATCATCTTTGGCGCGGTGCTGGACGAACGGATGGGTGAGGATGTGAAGATCACCGTCATCGCCACCGGGTTTCGCGATCAGATGCCGGAGCGCCGCGCGCGCATGTTGACTGTGGAAGAAGCGCCGGTGGTTAGCGTGCCACTGGTGGCGCCAGGCAACTGGATGACGGAAGCCGCGCCCGCTGCCGCGCAGCCCCGGTTTTTGAGCGAAGTGGAAGAAGAGGCTGCGGAAGGGAATCATAGTGGCGGAGGATTCCTGTTCGCCGCGGCGGCCCCGAACGTGACGACCACGGTAACCATGGCAACGCCGGAGTCCATGGCTGCATCCGTTTTAATGGGGGCCGCTTCCGCTGGCTGCCAGAACGCCGACGCTCAAGAGGCAGCGCAGTTCGATTCTCAAGAGAGTGAGCCCGACTTCAAAACTCCGCCACGGGATTACGTGGGGGACTTCATTGTGACTCCGCATGAGACTGAAGAAGATCCTGCACAGGAGCAGTCGCAGGGGGCAGAGCCGTCGTTGTTTTCCGAAACCGCCACGGAGCACGATCGCGATTTGGATGTTCCCACGTTTTTGCGCCGCTTGAACTTTTAGCGGCGCCAGGAAGTGCGCTGCGGGGAGCGCGTCACGCTCTTGCAGTGATTCCCGGCACTTGTACTTTTGGGTTCCGTTGCTACTCTGGGTTATGAGAAAAATCAGAAACGCGGTATAGTAACCGCAAAGCCCTCGAAAGTTGTACCTTGGTATCACTACGGTACCCAAGCAGTTTTCTGCAGATTAGGTTACGTTAAGATTAACGGTCATCTGCTGCACAGTGGGCTTGCAAAGAAGGAAGCCGGCCCCTGTAATGCAATAGAGAGACCGGCAAAGAGATCTGCCAATCCCCCGTGGCGAGAGAAGGTGCGATTGCGGGTTGCGCAGAGTACGAAGTGCGTTGTCAATGGACGAACGCGCGGCACGAAATCCAAATTGTTGAAGGGATCTTGTCTGGATGAAGTTGTCCCGCGTCAGACTTCTTGGAACGGCTTTTCTTTCGGCGGCGTTTGTCGCCTGCACCTTCGGTGCGGAGCGCGCAGCAGCGCTCGATGCTCCGCAAACCACCGTCCATCACCACAAGCCTGAATCGCGGCTCAGGGTATCGCACCGCGCGCATCGCACCACGACAACACACGCAGCGGGGACGCAGACCGGGTCGGCACACGTCACTGCACACACCACGACAACCGTGCACACTGCAACTACTGCTGGAGCGCATTTGCGGCGGGCCTCGCTCACGCGCCGTCATCATCGCTATTACGAGCGCTTCACGGCGAGCTCGTTTGTTGTGGGCGGAGTGGGCGCGGACGACGTCATCGCGGGCGAAGATCCGGTGGTGCGCCAGGCATTGGTTGAAGCTCTCGGCGACATGAACGGAACGGCCCTGGCCATCGATCCCTCGAACGGCCGCATTCTGGCAATGGTGAATCAAAAGCTGGCGCTTTCGCCGGGCGCGGAGCCTTGCTCGACGATCAAGCTTACTGTGGCGATGGCCGCGCTGTCGGAAGGGCTGGTTACGCGCGACACGCCGGTGCAGTTGCCCGGCTTCCGCATGAACATGACGCAGGCGCTGGCCAAGAGCAACAATCTCTACTTTGAGGAGTTGGGCCGCGAGCTTGGTTTCGATCGCGTGCGCCACTACGCTACGCAGTTCGGACTGGGCGAGTTGGCCGGCTACAACATTGCCGGCGAGCAACTGGGCGTCTATCCCGACCAGCCGATTCCCGAATCCGAGGGCGGCGTGGGACGCATGTGCAGCTTCGGCCAGGGGGTTTCGCTCACGCCTCTGCAACTTGGGGCGTTTGTGGCCGCGATCGCGAACGGCGGAACGCTTTACTACCTGCAGCATCCGACTACGCCAGAAGAAATTGCCGCGTTCCAGCCGCGCGTGAAGCGCACTCTGGACATTGCGCGCTATGTGCCCGAGCTCGAAGAGGGCATGGCCGGCGCGGTGGAATATGGAACTGCGCGCAGCCTGCGCGCAAACTTCCGTGAGTTGCCCGTCTTTGGCAAGACCGGGACCTGCTCCGACAGCGGCACGCGCTTCGGATGGTTTGCTTCCTATTCCCAGACACCGCAGGGAGCTATGGTCACGGTCTTCTTTCTCGAAGGCGGACGGCCCACTTTTGGTCCGCGTGCCGCCGAGCTGACCGGCGAGTTCTACCGCAATCTCTGGGATCACGATTACTTTGCGGAGAAGAATCAGGAGGCGGGGAATGGGACGGCAGTTGCCCCCGCAGCCGCTACTGCTGCGACCGCGGTACCTGCGGCGGCCGAACAATAAAAACAAGCAATCGAAATACGAAAAGGGAGAGGATAGAAATCCCCTCCCTTTTTTATTTGAATTTCCACTGCGAAGCCGTCTGCCCCACCGCAGGTGATTACTCGCCGTAGTTGAGGCTCTCGAGGCCGAGGTAGACCGCGCCACTGCCCAGCTCCTCTTCAATGCGTAGAAGCTGGTTGTATTTGGCGATGCGATCGGTGCGGCTCACCGAGCCAGTTTTGATCTGGCCCGCGCCGGTGGCTACGGCCAAATCAGCGATGAACGTGTCTTCGGTCTCGCCGGAGCGGTGCGAAATCACTGACGTGTAGCCGTAACGGCGGGCCAAGTCGATGGCTTCGAGGGTTTCTGTCACGGTGCCGATCTGATTTACCTTGATGAGAATCGAGTTTGCCACGCCCTCATCGATGCCGCGCTGCAGGCGCTTCACGTTGGTCACGAAGTTATCATCGCCTACGAGCTGGATGCGGCTGCCGAGCTTGTCGGTGAGGATGCGCCAGCCTTCCCAGTCGTCCTCGGCTAGGCCGTCTTCGAGCGAAACGATGGGATACTGCCGTATCCAATTGTCGTAGTAGCTCACCATCTGTTCGCTGGTGTGCTCGCTCTTATCGCCCTTTTTGAAGACATATTTCTTCTTCTCCGCGTCGTAGAATTCGCTCGACGCGGGATCGAGTGCAATCGCAATCTGCTCGCCCGGCTTGTAGCCGGCCTGCTCGATGGCTTCGAGGATCAGCTCGACCGCCTCGCTGTTGGCCTTAAGCGAAGGCGCAAATCCGCCTTCATCGCCGACCGCGGTGTTGTAGCCCTTCTTCTTGAGCACGCTCTTCAGTGTGTGGAAGGTCTCCGCGGCCCAGCGCAGCGCCTCGCTGAAGCGCTCAGCGCCCACGGGCATGATCATGAACTCCTGGAAATCGACGTTCGAGTCGGCGTGCGCGCCACCGTTGAGCACGTTCAGCATAGGCGTGGGCAGCACGCACGCGTTCACGCCGCCCAGATAGCGGTAGAGAGGAACTTCCAGCGTCTGCGCTACGGCGCGCGTTGCGGCCATGGAGACGGCGAGAATCGCGTTCGCGCCCAGCTTGCTCTTGTTCGGCGTGCCGTCAAGGGTGATCATCGTCTGATCGATGAGGCGCTGGTTGGAGGCGTCCATGCCTTCGAGCTCGGGCGCAATCACGGTCTCCACGTTGTTGACGGCCCCCAGAACGCCCTTGCCGAGGTAATGGCTCTTGTCGCCATCGCGCAGCTCGACGGCCTCATGCTCGCCCGTTGAAGCACCCGAAGGCACAATGGCGCGCCCCATGGCGCCGCTTTCCAGAATCACGTCCGCCTCAACGGTCGGATTGCCGCGTGAGTCCAAGACTTCACGCGCACGAATGGCAACAATCTCAGTCATATCGCTCCTCAAAATGTGGTGCTCGAGCCGGTCCTTCAGCCGGGGACGGCGATCTACGGCAAGAAGTTCTCCGGCAGCGCTTTGGATGGTGTGTAAAAGTTGTTGCGCCCTCAATCGATCTTCTCCGTGGGCACGGAAAACTGCGGAAAAATCGCTGTGTCCTGTTTGGATTTTAGCAAACCGGGCTACCGCAGACTGTGTGGCCGCGGTCACACTCAGGTTTCAGGAAACGGTGATGCGCGATTGGCTGACGGCTGAAGATCGCTGCTCTTAACTCTGTTGATTCGTAGCCGCGGAGGAACTGCTTCCGGCAGCGCGCATGCAGGTGAAACTCTTGCGCGCTACGCTTAAATTGGGACGTGAGTCGCGTGGCCCGGCTGGCAGAGCGACTTTTCCTGGACAGCCGGGTCTCAATGAGTGCGGGAGAGCCTCGCCCGCCGAGGGGGAATGGAATGAAACGGACAATATTTGCGCATGGACTTGTGTACGCTTTGCTGGCCGCTGCGGCCATGGCATTGGGAGCGCAAGAGACGGCACAATCGAATCCGTATCAGGGGACGTCGAATCCTCCGCCCGATGACACGATCACTACTCCTGCGCAGGAGAACGCGCCGGCGGCTAAACCCTCGCCAAGCCACAGGGCCTACGCGGCACCGCAATCCTACTCAGGGCGTGCGGCGCAGCCAGCGCCTCCGCCTGATGCCGCGGAGACAGTTCCCACTGAATCGCTTTCTGCTCCCGCCAACGATAACGGCATCGTGCAAGTCGCGCCTGCGGAGAGTGCCGGCAACTCGCAGCCATCTCTGAGCCAGCGTCCCGCGACTGACCCCGACGGCGACATCGTGCATCTCGCTCCGCCTCCGCCGGGCGAATTGGGTGAAGGCACGACGATTCGCGTCCGGCTGCTGGATCGTCTTTCAACTTCCGATAGCCAGTCTGGCGAACCCTTCCACACGCGTGTTGCTTCCGATGTGGTTCAGGATGGTCAGGTGCTGATTCCCGCAGGCTCCGAGATCGACGGGCAGGTGATTTCGGTTTCGACGGGCCATGCCGGCGGGCACGGCTCCATGCGCCTGCGCCCTGAAACAGTGACTCTTCCCGATGGTTCACGCTTCAGTCTCTATGCCGAACTGTCTGGCGCTCCCGGCTCTCGCGATCGCGTGGGCTACGAGGGCCTGGTGACACCGGGCTCGCGGCTGAAGACGGACGGCATTGAAACCGGAGCAACCATCGGCACCGGTGCGGTCACCGGAGCCATTTTGGGCGGTCCTGCGGGCGCGCTGGCCGGAACTGTGGTTGGCGCAACGGTCATTTCGGTTCATCTCTTAGTGAGCCATCCGCAAGCGACGCTCGATGACGGCTCCGTGCTGCTGTTTACCCTGAGCGAGCCCTTGAACCTCGTTCCCGCCGCGCCCAGCGGAAATTAGAAAGATCCAGCGCAAATCGTACAGAACCGTTCAGCCGCGCCGTCGGGCCAACCGCCTTCCTCCGGCCCACGCTCCAAGTAGCGTCAACCCTGACGCAAACAACGTCAGGCTTCCCGGCTCGGGTGTCATATTGGGGCTGTATACAATCTCGTAATCCGCGGGGTTCGTATCGCCTGTCAAGCCGCTCCACGCGCCGGCGTTTGGATCGATCTCCAATTGCAGGCTGGCAAACCCATTCTGCGCGGCGGCGAACCCATTCTGGTTCGCGGGGGTGTCGAAAGAGACGGCTTCGATGTTCAAGCCAGATGCCAACGCTGTATCCACCGGCTCAACCCAAGCGTCGGAAAAAGCGCCATTGCACGAGGCGAATGTGAGAGAAATCCCGCCCTCGCTGCCATTCCCGGCGGCATTGAAATAGCCGTTGCACGAAGCGGTCCCGGTCACATCGAAGTTGCCGATCACGGGTACGAATGCCACAGGAGTTCCGCTCCCGATATAGTCCGTCGCAAAAGAGAAAAAGATACCTGCCTCAGCGAATGTCCCGGTGTCTGCATGACCGCCCAGATCGTTGCCCGATCCGCTGGCATAAACCGAAGGCATCGTCGTAGCGTTCACGTCGGTAAAGCCGGTGGCCGTCACGTTGAACTGCGTGAAGGTGAACGAATACGACCTGGGCCCCAGCAAATTGAGTTGGGCAGGTCCGCCTCCGCCAGCCGAGAACCATTGTTGGGAGCCGACCGCATCCGGCAAGGGCGTCGCGTGGGCCGATGAAAAGCCAAGGCCCGCAAAGGCGAGAGAAACCAGGAGAGCACGCCTTTTGGGCGTGAGCACGAAGAGGGATTTCATTCTGTTATTCCTCCAGGGAAGGATGGAAACGGGGCCGCGTACCAGCGTGGAGTGCATCCAGAGTCCCAGATAGGGCACGCATTGTCAAACAGAACTGTCCTGGCGCTGTTCTGCTTGTCATGCACAGACTAGTGATATGGAGAGTGCTTCTTCCGCTCGCGGCAGGCGCCGACTGGCTCCTCGTTCTCTTGCTGCGGATATACACTAGAATGCTAGCGAATTGGTTTTAGCTGTCGGCGCTCAGCGATCATAGCGGGAATGTTGCGACCTTCGTCCACGCAAGATCGAGCTAGCAGCTAGAAGCTAATAGCTAGAAGCTGTCTTTCAAAGCTACTTTTCCATGGACAAATTCATCATTCGCGGCGGCAATCCACTGGTCGGCACGGTGCGCGTCTCCGGCGCTAAGAACTCGGCGCTGCCCTGCATGGCTGCGGCCATCCTCACCGACGAAGAGATCACCCTCGAAAACATTCCCCATGTGCGCGACATCGCCACCGAGCGGCGTTTGCTGGCTTCCATGGGAGCGGTCGTCGAGCTGCACGAGCCCGTTACATCCGACGAGGGCGATTCATCCGCCCCGCAGATTCACACCACCATCAGTTGCAAGTCGCTGTCAGATCCGGTGGCGCGCTACGAAATCGTCAAAACCATGCGTGCCAGTTCGCTCGTTCTGGGCCCATTGATCGCGCGCACGGGCATGGCGCGTGTCGCCATGCCC
>JBAWFY010000363.1:0-1551 GCA_049592335.1 Occallatibacter sp. | reverse complement strand
CCACTCGACTGCACATGCGGAGACTGACCCGGCTCACATTGGCATTCTCGAAGCGGCTTGAGAACTTCCGTGCGGCGGTTGGCCTTCACTTCGCTTACTACAACCTCGTGCGCCGTCACAACACACTGCGCTGCACCCCGGCCATGGCTGCTGGCGTGGAAAGCACATTCTGGACCGTGGCCGACTTGCTGGAGGCCATAAAGTGACCTATTTGGAAGAACTACAGCAAGTCATTCACCGGCTTCACGGAGTCCGATCCACACACGTCCAGAGCGTGCCAGTAACAGAGAAGTTTGAAGGTAGGGTGATTTGGGACGGGATCGTAGAAGTCTTTGAGTTGCACGGCCATCCCAAGGCTACTCACGCCTATGCCTGGAGCCACGAAACCGACGATCCTGGGCAACCCAAACGCAGCGTGGCGGTCCTAAAGATTCCCCCCGCCGTATCCCCTGAAACCGCTGTGCGCGCCGCCATCATGCAGGAGTTGAGAGATGCCGAAGCAGCAGAAGCCTAAGAAACCGGGACGGCCCAGACTGGCGAAGAAAGAAGCCAAGGGAAGCATCGTGCCGGTGAGGTTTAGCCCGGAGGATCGGAAGCGGGTAGAAGCCGCAGCCAAGGCCAGCAAACAGACCGTCTCCGCATGGGTCCGTAGCACCCTGCTTGCCACGATTGGAGGATAAGCCTGTGGATTTCAAATTAGGACACTACCGTCTTCCTCGATGATTTGCAAGCTGTTTTTCCAATGCAATACCTTAGAGACGGCCTGCATCGGAATTTTCAGCTACATACCCGTGCGCGAATCGGAGAGCGATTCTCCACTAGCCTGATGACGAGGTGCTCGATAGATGCAACAGGGATGAAAGCTATTCGGCGTCAACGATGAAAAAGGGAGAAGTACAGCGCAGCCGCTGAGAGCAATAAGGCGATCAGCGCAAAGATGAAGCCGCCGCGGCCACTTTTGCTGATAATTTGAGGGACCGGCGCGGTTTGCGGCACCTCCTTAACCGGAGGCAATTGCACTGGCTCTCCCGCGACGAACACCGCCACGGCGATATCGCCTGTGTGGCTGATGCTAAGCGCCCCCCCGGCGGGTTTCCCGTCAACCGTCATTGCGGGCTTGCCCGAGACATCGTGTATCACTTCAAGCGCAGTCCACTCTGCCTGCGCCAGACCGGGCCATACCTTGCGCAAGGCTTCCTTAGCGCACCAGGCACCAGCAAACGTCTCCCTGGGAGAAGGTTGCAGCAAGGCATAGGCGATTTCGCGTGGGGAAAATGTACTCTTGTAGAACTCGTGTTCCCAGTAGTCAGACGCCTCAGGCAACGCTGCAATAGGCTCCACGTCAATACCGACCAGGATTCCCGCAGGCGCACCAACTGAGTTTGCTGCAACTGTGGAGACGTCCGGGGCGACGTTAGTGCCTGCGGTCTCCGGCACGCTCGCTGAATCGCCTTCAATGCCGAGGATTCGGCAGACGTCACCGAAAGTTACAGCTTGTTGGGTCCCGGCGTTGGCCATTCCAAGATTGTTGCGCAGCGCCGCTTCGAACCT
>JBAWFY010000362.1:0-11195 GCA_049592335.1 Occallatibacter sp. | reverse complement strand
GGTGTTCCCGGACCGGCCATCGACTCGATTTTTTGCGGCCTTCCGTCTTCGGCGATTTCGAGCGAGGACACGGGGACCGGCGCCGTCATGCCTTTTTTGGAATCGACCAGCAGATTGACGATCACCTGCGGCCATGCGGCTGGCGCAGCCGGCGGCGAACCCGCCGCAACAGCCGGGGCATTCGCACCGGGAGGTACGGCCTGTCCGCGGGCAGAGGAAAAACCTGCAATCACCGCAAGGAATAACGTGACCAACGCAACTGTCGGCATCGGCAACCTTTCGCAAAGCGCGTCGCCGGAATTATATCCGCAAATTATGCTGCCTCACGCAGAATTTGCGCCCCTCCACTTTCTCGCACCCTCGCACCCTAGCTCCCTAGCTCCCTTGCTCCCTGTTACTCTCATTCCGTGGGCTTCAACGACTTCCTCGGAAACACCGCCGCTGTCACGCACCTGCGCGAGTGTCTGCGCGCGGGCCGTTTTCCGCATTCCATGATTCTGGCCGGGCCGCGTGGCGCGGGCAAATACACGCTCGCCCTCATGCTCGCCCAAGCCGTCAATTGCCTCGACCCCAAAGAAACCGACGGCCTGCCCGACTTCTGCGGCGTCTGCCGCAACTGCACGCGTATTGCCGCGGCCGCCAACCTCGAGGCGCTGGTAGCCGAAGCCGTCGAGGCCCGCGAAGATCTCCGCGAAACAGACAAGCGCGAGACGCGCATCCTTGTGCAGACCCATCCCGACGTGCTCGTCATTCCTCCCGATCCGCCGCAGCTCCTCATCAAACTCGGTCAAGTGCGCCAGGCCATTCACGCCGCGTACTACCGTCCGCCGGTCGAAGCCAAACGCGCCTTCACCATCTTCACCACATCGGCGTTTATGAAAGAGGCGGCCAACAGCCTGCTCAAGCTTCTCGAGGAGCCGCCCGACCATACTACGTTGATCCTCCTCACGGAAAATCCCCAGGAGCTCTTGCCAACCATCCGCTCGCGCGCCGTCATTCATCGCCTCGGCGCCTTGCCAGCAACCGAGCTCGAATCCCTCCTCGCCCAGAGCCGCCCCGAACTCCGCCCCGAGCAGCGCTCGCTCGCCGCACGACTGGCGCAAGGTGCGGTCGGCCGCGCGCTCTCGCTCGATCTCGATGCTTACCTAGCCAGCCGCCAGGACGCGCTCCTGATCCTTCGCACCGCGCTTCGTGAGCCAGATTATTCCGACCTCTTTCGCGCCACCGAAGCCTATCGCGCCGGCGCCGACGGCCAGGAAAAAACCGTCAATCTTCTGCGCGCCCTCGGCAGTCTTCTTGAAGACCTGCTCCTCATCGTTGCCGGCACGCCCGCCCTCATCCGCAATCTCGATCTCGCCACCGAGCTCTCGCGCTTCGCCGAAACCCTCAGCATCGAGTGGATCGACGGCGCGGCCCGCGCCCTCGTGCAGGTCGAGCAGGGTATGCGCCGCAACCTCCTCCGCTCCCTCTCCCTCGACGCCATGGCGGTGAGCTTAGGGAGTAGCCAGTAGCCAATAGGGAGTAGGAAGCCAGCGGTTATCCGCTTTTAGCTCTCAGCAAAAATTCCGCAGTTCTTCGCCTACTCCCTACTCCCTGTCTCTTGACGCCCCACCCTTTTCCCCGCAGAATAGAAGTGCAACCCCCAATCGGCACCCAGCATCTTTCCCTTTAAGTGTCCTCCACGGAGCAACGGGTTTCCGGGACCCAACTTACCCCGAAAATGGGGACGCCTGTCCCGGTACTCCGCGATTGGACCGCAGAATCTGAGTCGTTTGCAATTTGTGTCGCATTCCCCTGCGGCGGCTGGCCAGGCGAGCTTTTGAAGGCCGCGTTGCAGCACGTGCTGCTCTTCTCGATCGTGTGGTTTCTTTGTTGGCGAAGAGAGGTCGACCCCATGAGTATTCACCCGATTTTGCCGCATTCCCAGGGTTTCGAGCCAGGCCGTTTGCCTTTCGGCCGCAGAAACTTCGCAGCCCCGCTCCCGTTCCGTTTCCCGGCGCAAACCGCCGAGCTCGATGCGCCCAATCGCCACGCCGAGCTCTTCTATCTGCAGAAGCAGATTCAGTCGCAAACCCCCATGGTCATCGTGCTCGAAGACGGTGAGCGCATCGACGGCTGCATCGAGTGGTACGACCGCAACTCCATCAAGGTTCGCGGCAAATACAAGGTTCTCATCTACAAATCCGCCATCAAGTACATGTACAAGCTCGGCGACAACGGCTAGAGGCGTGAGTCAGATGTTTCGCCTCACAACGAATTTGTCATCCTGAGCGACAAGCGCAGCGAGGAACCGAAAGCCTGCCCTGAGCGGAGATTGCGAAGCGATCGAAGTCGAATGGGGATCTGCGGTTGCTTTCGCAGCGGCTGCTGCCGGCTACACCTCGCGTTTCCGAAACCAGTTACATCGCGCCCTCAAACGCAACAACGGCCCGAGAACATGCGTTCCCAGGCCGCTGCCGGTGATCTGTTGGGATTGGACTGAGGCGGTCGCGTCAAGCGAAGGCCAGAGCCATGACGGAGATCCCTCCGCCGGGTCTTATCTGGAGCCGGAGACGCTAAGCCTCAGGCCTCAGTCACCTCACGTAATCTACAACTCGAACAATCTTTGCTCATAGGCTGGATCAACCTCCTTTCCCGTGTAAGAAAAAAGTACGCGTCTCCGAGCGCAGAGTCAAGAGCATGCTGCCTTCTACTCCCTGTTGGCTACTTGCCTACTCCCTACCTTTGGAACGCTTCCGTCAACCCACCGTCCACCGGAATCACATGTCCCGTAGTGCAGCGCGCACGCGGGCTCGCCAGGAAGAGAATCGCTTCCGCGCAATCGGCCGGATCGACCGCCTTGTTGGTCAAATTGCCCTCCGCGTAAAACGCCGCCAGGCGGTTGCGCAGCTCGTCGTCGCTGAACGTTTCCTGAAAATGAACGTTGTACTTCTTGAGCGTTGCCTTCAGCCGCTCGCGTCCCCACCTACCCGAACCCTTCACCACCGTAGCCGGGCTGATGCCGTTCACGCGAACATTGGGCGCCATGCTCACCGCCAGTTCCCTGATCAGGTGCGACAGTGCCGCCTTGCTCACGTCGTAGGCTTCGTGGCCGCGCTTTGCCACCACCGCATACGCCGAACTGGTGAACACAATGTTCCCGTGCAGCCCCTGTTCCTCAAACATCGAGGCTGCCTCGTCGGCCAGCAGATAATTTGCCGTGACGTTCACAGCCATCGTATCGGCCCACACGTCGTCGGGAACGTCGCCGTTGACCGTAGGGGGAAAGATCGCCGCCGTGTTGATGAGTATGTCGATGCCGCCGAACTGCAGCGCCGTCGCACGCAACAATTCACGAATCGATTCGCGGCTCCTCACGTTGACGCCCGCGCTGGCCGCAAACTCGGCCGAAGTGACCGCAGCCAGCTCCGTCGTGACCCCCGCCGCGCCCTCGGCGTTGCCATCGGCAACAAAAACATGCGCGCCACGCTTGGCGGCCAGCAGCGCCACTTCGCGGCCGATGCCGCTGGCTCCGCCCACCACCAGCGCCACGCGCCGGCTTAGTTCCTTTTCCGGCGGCTGACGCCGTAGCTTCGCCTCTTCCAGCGCCCAGTACTCAATGCGAAACGCCTCCGCCGCCGGCAGCGCCACGTAATTCGAGTGCACCTTGAAGCTCGCCGGTTCCATCCCCGGCGCACACTGCGGAACCGGGCCTGATATCTCCCCCTCGCCCAGCGCATTCGCCCCGTCCATCACGTGAATGGCATTGGTATAGAACTCGCCCACAATGCGCGCCTCGGTCTTGTTCCTGCCGAAGCTGAACATGCCCATCCCCGGTATCAGCACCACCGCCGGGCTGGAGTCGCGCCGCTCCGGCGAATTCTGGGTCGCGAACGCCTGGTAGTACGCGCGGTACTGGTCGCGATACTCCGCCAGCGAGCAATCGATCTGCCTCTTCAGTGCGTCCAGCCCTTCCTTGGCGCCCCACGGCACAAACATCGGCCGAATCTTGGTGCGGATAAAATGATCCGGGCAGCTCGTCCCGAGAAAAGCCAGCTCGCGTGCGGAAGCAGAATCCACAAACTCGAGAACGTCCGCTGCATCACTGAAGTTCGCAATATACCGGTGCTTAGCGCTGATCCGCCCGCGCAGGAAAGGCGCAATCTCCGCCGCCAATTCCCGCCGGTCCGCGCGCGCCGCCACTCGTTCGCCGCCAAAGCGCGCCTTGCCCCGCCGGTGCCGCTCGATGAACTGCCCCAGCTGATCGATGACTGTGATCGTGTTCAGATAGCACTCGCGCTGCGTCTGGCCCCACGTGAACAGCCCGTGCCCGCCCAGCACAATGCCGTCGCAGCCCGGGTTTTCAGCCACCGCGCGCTTCATCGTCAGGGCCAGCTCAAAGCCCGGCCGCTGCCACGGCAGCCACACCAGACGGTGCGCAAACTCGCGGTTGAACTCCTCCATCTTCGCCTTGCCGTTCGCGGCAGCCGCCAGCGCAATCCCCCAGTCCGGGTGCAGATGGTCCACATGCGGAAAGGGCAGAAACCCGTGCAGCGGCGTGTCAATCGAAGCCGCCACAGGATTATTCCGGAAGGCGCACAGCGGATACATCGCCGCCATGTCGTCTTCGTGCTCGACGCCCTTATAGCTGCGCTCGAGCCGGAGCAGCTTCTCCTGGTAGAGCGCGGCAAACCCCGTGCGCCGGATCGAGCCCAGGTCTCCGCCCGAGCCCTTCACCCACAGCACCTCAACGGGTTCTCCGGTGAGCGGGTCGGCTTCCATGATCTTCGAGCTGGTGTTGCCGCCGGCAAAGTTCGTAATGCGCAGGTCCGACCCCAGCAGGTTCGAGCGATAGCGCAAAAGCTCAGCCTCGTCGAGACCCGCCGCAACACCAAAATCCCAGCGGTCCGCTAGAAATTGCAATACAGGAGAAGCAGTAGCAGTTGTCATAAGGTGGGTGCACTGCGCGGGGAAGCGCGCGAGCGCAATCTCTATGATACGCGCCAGGCGAGGCCGCGGCGATAGAAAAGACCAGGTCCAAGAAACGAAAAAACCCAGGCCCCAATCAAGGGACCTGGGCTCTCAAATGCTGGTAATGGACTTCTCTCAGCAAAAAGGAGAGGCGGACTGAGGGGGCGGCCAGGTTGAATGCCCAACCGTCACCCCCATCAGAGCCTAAGTTCCTCGCCTCAGTTCACCGTGCAGGCAGTTCCGTTCAGCGAAATCGCGCTCGGAATCGAATTCGTCGAATTATTCCACGTGCCGTTGAATCCCAGCCCCGTCGCGCTGCCGCCGGCCGGAATGCTGCCGTTGTAGCTCTCGTTTGTTACCGTGACGTTGGCGCCGCTCTGCGATTCTACGCCGTCCCAGAACTGCGTGATTGTCTGGCCGTTGGCGAAGCTCCAAGTCAGCGTCCAGCTTGAGATCGCGCTGGTTCCGGTGTTCTTGATCGTGATGGCCGCGCCGAATCCGCCGGGCCACGAGTTTGAGATGGTGTAGTCGACAAGGCAACTGCCGCTTCCGCCGCCTCCGCTCGCCGCCTGCGTCGTCGCCGTCGCCTGCGCCGAAGCGCCCGATGTGCCCGCCGCGTCCACGGCTTCGATCACGTAGTAATACGTAGTGGAAGCGGCCAGCCCGGTATTCGAATAACTCGTCGCCGTCACCCCACTCGCAACCTCGTTGCTCGACGAAGGCGTGAAGCCGCTGGTCGTGCTGCGGTAGACGTTATAGCCCGAGATCGTGCAGTTCGCCGGCGCGGTGTCGGCAGTCCAGCTCAAATTGATCGTGCTGGAAGACGCAGCTGTGCCCGTCAGCCCGCTCGGAGCCGAAGGCGCCGCGGTACAGCTTCCTCCGCCTCCGCCGCCACCGCTGCCTGCCGCGGCGCTCACGCTGAAGTTGCTCATTGCCAGCCCGTCGCCGCCGGTCCAGATCTCGAAACCGTACTCAACATCGATCAGCCACCACGATGTTTCCAGGCTGCCCCGCGAAACCGCATCGGAGAAGAATGGCAGCAGATTCAGATTGCTTACCGACGTCACCGGCGAGTTCGCCACGTAGGAAACGATCTTCCACGAGCTCTGATTGCCTGTCCACACCGCCCAGCTTGCGCCGTCGATGGTCGTGTTCCCCACGTCGGACCCAAAGGGCTGAATGGATCCCTGATGGTTCAGCCAGATCATGATCTCCGTGCCATTCGGCTGGCCGGAGGTCGTCGATGTCTGGTTAAACCAGATGTCGTACGCGGCATCGTTGTTGTAGCCCGAGGGCTGCGTGATGCTCACGCTCGACGTCGCCGAAGCGATATTGTTTTCTTCAATCGGAAACGGATTTGACGACGTGCATGTCCCCCAGTGGCAGCCGCGGTAAATCGACGTGTATGTCGCGGGCGACCCGTCCGTCGCATTAGCGAAATCGGCGGTGGTGATCGTGAAGCCGATCCCGTTGATGGTGGCGCACTCTTCAAGCGAAGAGTCGTACTCGTCCATCTGGAAGTTGTAAACGCCGCCATCGAGCGGCGTAACGTCGAACTGTGAGCAACTGGATTGTGCAGCGGCACTTTGCGGTGCCGCAAACACGCTTACGCACAGCGCCAGCGCCAGCATTGCCGGCAGTGCGGCAATCCGGCCATCTCTCAAACCCAACTTGCATTGCTTTACGGTGATCATGGTTGTCTCCCTTCGGTGAGTGGTTCGGGCTAGGCGCTCTCCAGCTGCGCCTTGCAAATGGGCTCGTGCACCTTCCCTGGCAAATCCCGCTCGCGGGAATGGGAACCAGCGATGGCTCCGTCGCCTTGGATGAGGATGGCCACGCCCTAAGCCGCCCAGCCGATGCTGCTGAAGGATCGTTTTCTAACGCCGTCGTAGGCGGGCGGGCGAATGCCCGCCGCTGAGTTGCCGGAAGAACGCTAAAACGTTTCAGTCAAACCACACAAGGTTACGAACGACACTTGTCCCAAAGTAATCTCGTCCCCGAGCCCCTTAGCCCCGCCTCTCCACGTCAACGTTTTCCCTCCCCGCGACGTCTAACCCTCAGAGCCCGTTCGTCTCACCGCAAAACCGGTCTCGCCTCTTCATCCGGCTTCATACGTTTCTTACATCAGGGAAATGCACAATTTAGAGCCGATCATCGAGTTTCGGCCCGCCTCCAGCCGCAGGTTGCCGCAGTCCCTGCCGTTGATAGTCAGGCTCTCTTTCCGAACCGGGCGCAAGTATCCCGGTGCGGCCCTTCTGGATCTCGGGCTCCGCCGTGCCCGCGTTTTCCGGGCCAGGCATGGAGCCCTGCTGCATGGCCGTCCTATGATGAAGCTATCGTCGCATCGACCGAAGCCTGCCGGCCACGCGCCGGTTTTTCCCACGCCCATGGCAACTTTTCACGTCTCCGCGGTGTTTTCCCAAGAAAGGGTTCAGGACCAAATATCATGATCACCATGCGTTCGCTCCCCCTCTGTTTGCTGGCCAGTGCGCTCCTCCTTCCCGCTATTGCTCAAGGTCAGGGTGTCGTGGCCGCGGCCCGCATCGTCAACCGCATCGACGAATCGCAACTGGTCACGCTCCGCGGTAACACCCATCCCTTCGCCAACGCGAAAAACGATCGCGGCAAAGTGGCTGACAGCCTGCCCATGACCGACCTGATCCTGGTCCTCAGCCGCAGCCCCCAGCAGCAGGCTGCTTTTGACGCCTATGTGGCCGGCGAGTACGACCAGAATTCGCCCGACTTCCATAAATGGCTCACGCCGGACCAAATCGGCGAGGACTTTGGCCCTTCCCAGACAGACATTCTCACCATTACGAACTGGCTCACCGGCCACGGATTCTCGGTCTCTCAGGTCACGCGCGATCGCATGTCCATCCGCTTCAGCGGCATCGCCGGGCAGGTTGAAAGCACCTTCCATACCGAGATTCACAACTTATCGGTCAACGGCAAAATGCACATCGGCAACATGAGTGATCCCCAGATTCCTGCCGCCTTCGCGCCGGTCGTCGTGGGCATCAAGTCGCTGCACAACTTCTTCCCTCATCCCCTGCACCACATGGGCCAGGTCGTGCAGCGCGACGCGTCGACGGGCAAGTGGGCGCGCCCGGCCGTCAATGCGGCAGCAGCCCGCGCCGGCGTTACTTCCGCCGCCCTGCTGCCGAACGCCGCCGCGCATCCGGGAAAGGCCTTCCCCCAGTTCGGCATCAGCGTCGGTGGGCAGTACCCGTATCTGGTTGAGGACGTCAGTCCCTGGGACTTCGCCACCATCTACAACGTTGCGCCTTTATGGAATAAAGGCATCGACGGCACCGGACAGACCATCGCCATCGCCGGAACCAGCGCCATCAACATTGGCGAATCGACCACCGGCACGGGCGCCGCCGTCAACGCCAACGGCCTCAATGACGTGGCCACCTTCCGCACTTTCTTCGATCTGCCCACCACCAACTCCTGGAATCAGCCCATCCAGGTCTCCGGCAACAGCCAGGCGCTCACGGTTTGCACAGATACGACCGGAACCCAGCCATGCGGCATCGGCGACCTCATCGAAAATTCGCTTGACGTCGAGTGGTCCGGCTCGGTGGCCAAGAACGCACAGATTGTGCTCGTCGCCAGTTACCCGGCCTCGGACACGGACGACAACCTCTACGACTCGGAGAGCTACATCGTCGACAACTTCGGCAACTCGAGCTCTCCCGTCTACGGCGTCCACGTGATGAACGTCAGCTACGGCAATTGCGAACTGGCCATGGGTACCGCCGGCAATGTGCAGTATTACGATCTGTGGCAGACGGCTGCGGCCGAGGGCATTGCGGTCTTTGTGGCTGCCGGCGACTCGGGCTCGGCAAGCTGCGATGACGGCGGCGATGCGGGCGGCGAAGACCTGCCCTACGCGGCACAATTTGGCCTTAGCGTTAGCGGGATCGCATCCACTCCTTTCAATACCGCCGTAGGCGGCACCGACTTCAACTGGTGCTCGCTCTACACGGACTTTACCGGCGAGTGCTCGGCATCGCCCTACTGGAGTTCGACAAATCAGACACCCCCCGGCGCGGCGAACGGCACGAGCGCCTCCTATTCGGCTCTCGGTTACGTGCCCGAAGTCCCATGGAACGACACCTGCACCAGTTCGGCGGCGCTGTCGGGCCTCGAATGGCTCTGGAACACGGATCCGAATTTCGATACGCAATATCAGGGAAGCAACGGGCAAGACTACTCAGTAACCGACGCCGAAACTGCCTGCAACGAGTTCGTCTATTGGGCCAGTTCACTCGACAACCCCAATGACTACACAGCGCTTTACTTCGTCGATACCGTCGGCGGCAGCGGCGGAGCCAGCAACTGTGTCGTCAACTCCACCAACCCCAGCATCACCACCACCACCGTTGGAAGCTGCACCTCCGGCTCAACCTCCACCGGCGCTACCAACAACCCCGATACCGGCGCCGCGCAGGGCTCTCTCACAGTCGTCAACAACGGATGGCCCAAACCCTCCTGGCAATCGGGCGTCTCGGGCATTCCCTCCGACGGTGTGCGCGATATTCCCGACGTCAGCTTCTTTGCCTCCGACGGCTTCGTGTCGAGCAGCGCCTATCTCGTCTGCGTGTCGGCCGCCAATGGCACGGGCTTCAACGGCTACGGCGGCGCTCAGCCGTGCAGCTACTCCAACAACGCAGAGCCGTTCGCCCAGGAGGTCGGCGGAACTTCGGTCGCTACCCCGGCCATGGCAGGCGTGATGGCGCTCATCAACCAGAAGACCGGCGCGGCCCAGGGCAGCCCCAACTCGGGGCTCTACGCCCTGGCCGCTAAGCAGACCTACTCGAGCTGCAGCGCCGAGAGCGTCAAAGCCAACAGCAGCAGCTGTTACTTCAACGACATCGACCAGGGTACCAACGCCATGCCTTGCGTCTCGAACGCGGTCGACTACTACGAATTGACCGGACTTCTCTTGAACCCATCGCCCAACTGCAACGTGATTCACTCGGGCGACTACGTCGGCATTCTCGACGGCTACAGCGCCGGCGCGGGCTACGATGAGGCCACCGGCCTCGGCTCGCTCAACGTTGCCAATGTGGTCAATGGCTGGACGGCCACCATCGGCAGCGCCACCGTCAACGTTACCTTGACGCCCGGAACAACCACACCTGACATCAACGACTGGCTGACGGTCGCCGTATTAGTGACGGCTACAAACATCAGCGGAGCAACGCCTACAGGACAAGTTACCCTGATCGCGACCGCCGGCGGCGGAGCTCTCGATACGCTTACCGGAACCCTGACCAGCGGCGGAACCTACATCTTCAACATTCCGGCGAATACGCTCCTCATGGGGGCTGACTTGCTTACCGTCACCTACACTGGTGACCCAAACTACGCAGGCGCAAGCAACTCCACCACGGTCAATGTCTCCGATGCCGTCCAGAGCACGCCAACCGTCACCCTCACACCCGCCACGCAGAACGTAAACTCCGAAAGCGCCGTTACTGAAACCGTCACAGTAGGTGGAACCCAGGGCGCCGCAACCGGCTCCGTGGAGCTGTCGAGTGGCAGTTACAACTCGGGATGGCAGCCCCTTGCGGGCGGCAGCTTCCAGTTCACTATCGGCTCCGCCGGCACGCAAACCCCCCTTGCCGTCGGGACTGACACCCTGACCGTCAACTACAGCGGCAGCTCGGTCTATAGTGCGGGAAGCAGCACTGCACAGGTAACGGTCACCGCCTCCACCTTCACGCTCACGCCTGGAACGGTCTCTCCGTCCAGCGTCACGCCGGGCGGGTCGGCAACCGTCACAGTCACAGCGGCCGCCGTGGCCGGCTACTCCGGAACCGTCACCTTGTCTTGCGCGCAAACCGGCGGGCCGTCGACTGGCGATGGTACGACGTGCTCCGGTAGCGGCTCCAGCCAAATCAATCTCGCCACCTGCGGCGCAAGTTGCACCGTCACCTTCAGCATCGGCACCACTGCACCATCTACCGCAGCGCTGGTGCGTCCAGAACTGCCGGGCAGCAAGAGGGGCATTGGCGGTGAATGGCTCGGCGCAGGCTCCGGCGCGCTTCTCGCTCTCGTCGTATTCCTCGGCATTCCGGCCCGCCGGCGCAGTTGGCGCAGTATGCTCGCCGTGCTCTTTGCCTTCGCGGCCATCGGCGTCATGGCCAGCTGTGGCGGCGGCAGCAAGACCGTCTCCACCGGCGGGGGCGGCGGCAACGATCCAGGCACCGCAGCCGGAACCTACACCTACACCG
>JBAWFY010000361.1:0-2112 GCA_049592335.1 Occallatibacter sp. | reverse complement strand
CTGGAAGGCTCTGCCCACGGAGTTCGGCGAAGATGCGTCGTTGCCCTGCGTGACGAGTTTGCCCAAAGTCGCAACCTGCAGGAATGGCGATCCGCCGGGACCGTCGACGCTGGCTGCGAGGGCCGAGGGATTCAGGTGCTGCGCATCCGCCTCAGAGAGCTGAAAGACACGAATCTTGTAACTGCCGGCATTCTCATAGGCATGGAAGTAGACTCCCTCGGCTCGGAGCGCGGACGACGAGGCCGAGTTGGGCGCGGGCAACGTCATCACTTCGCTGCGATTCCAGTTCGTCATATTCGGATCTTTGGGAACTGCCGAAATTTTCTGGATCGTTCCGTCGCCCCAATCGACGAAGAGATTGTCGAAGGACTCTTGCGCGACGGTACTCACCAGGCACGGGCCGCCGCCCTTGGTGGCGCACGGTGCATCCGTAGGATTGGGATGGGCTGCGTAAGGCGAGTCGGTGAGATCGAAGCTCCCGCTCAGCGCGAATCGATCCCCCGCGTAGTTATTTTGATCGCTGCCGGTGACGTCGATATCCGTTGCGTTCAGGCCGCCGCCGAATCCGCCCGCAGGGCACGACATTCCGGTAGGCGCACTGGGCTTGTTGAGCGGCCAACGGTCCGAGACTTCTACTTCAACGTCGGTCGTCTGCGGCTGACTGCTCTGCGAAGTGGCCGTGTTCTGCGCTAAAACGGCGCTGTTTTGCGTAACGGTTTGCGGGACGCCGGATTTAGCCGGGGGATTGGCCGCCTGCGGAGCCACGCCATTGGAGTTGTAGGTGTGATAGCCCACCACCTCCCATTGCATGTCACCTTCGGCAAGCTGCGGGCTGGAACTGGACGGCGCGGGCGGCCCATACATCTTTACGCCGTTGATGTACCTGACGCTGGGTGTGCTGTCGGCGGGAGGACCGGCTTTGATGTAATGCAGCGGCGGCACGTATTCCAGCACCTGTGCGATGAAAGCTGTGTCGGGCCGGAAGTAATTGGGAATCATTTTCAGCGTGCCGCCGAACCACGGCATCTCTACGCCGTTGAGACGCTTTGAGCCGAGCAGGGTCGTTCCGTCCTTGGCGTAAATGTTCAGTACGTAATAGTCGGCAAGGCCGGGATTCTGTTCGTGCCACTGGAAACGCAGATCGTCGTCAAATTCCGGAATCCCATAATGCTCCTCGATTTCGCCTTGCCACTGATCGCCCCATTGCGGATCGTCGAGATCGATCGTGCCCATGGGAAAGTTCTGCAGATTGATCGGTGCGATCTTGAGCGACGGCGGAGGACCGGCGGTCACCGTGGGCGCGACAACATTGAGCATGCGTGGGGCGGTGACTTTCTGTTGGTCCGGAGTTTGCAATGTGATGTCGCGTCCGCCGGGAAGCGCGGTGTCTAAGGCGCTCACCAGCACGTGAATCTCGGTGCTGTTCACGTAGCGCGCAGGCCCCATCGCCATCACTGCGGCAGGAATGCCCGCACCGGCGCTGAAAGTGACGAGCGTCCCCGGCTGGAAGTTGGTTCCTTCAATCGCAATATCGACGTTCTGGCTGCCTGCGACGATCTGGCTCGGCACCAGGCGCAGGATCTGCATGGGCGATTCAGAGACAATGGCGTAGCCGGGCGTAACCGTAAAGGTATTCGGCGCCTGCGTGCGAACTTTGCCGGTCACAAGCGTCACGGCACGTGGCCCCAGCGGCGCATCGGCGGCAATGGCGATCTGAGCCTGTACTTGGTTTGCGTTCACGAGCGTAACTGTCCCGACGGTGAGGCCGGTCGCGGGCAACAGTTGCAAACTCTCATTCGCAACAAAGCTCGCGCCGTCGAGCGTGAGCAATACCGTGCTTCCCTGTTTGCCCGAGAGCGGCGACATCTCTTTAATGACCGGCGTAGCCGTCCCGCACGCGCCATTTGCTGCAAGCCCGCCGGGACAGGCAGGCTGCGTGCTACACGCACCGTTGGTCATTCCTGGCGGGCAAGCCGGCGGTGGCTGCGCTGCAGCGACCACTTGGAAGGGAGTCGGCGCGATCATGTCGTGATCGGCATCCTGAAGGTCAACCTTGTAGCTGCCGACAGTAGCAGCCGAAGCAATCTGCACCTGGGCGACGATCTGCTTGCC
>JBAWFY010000360.1:0-3298 GCA_049592335.1 Occallatibacter sp. | reverse complement strand
GTACCAGCACGGAGACGCGATTCAAAGCACAGGCTCGCGCTACGGCACGTGTGGCATTGGGGTTGCCCATTTCGCGAGCCAGTTGGCTGTAGGTACGGATCTGGCCGCGCGGAATCTGCCTGAGCGCGTTCGATACGCGGAGCTGGAAGACCGTCCCGCGCAGATCCAACCGCTTCGCGGAGTCTTGGTCTCGGATGATGTTCGTGCCGGAACTGACGCTTTCAACTGCCGAATTGACTAGGCGCGAGAGCGAAGGATCGCGGCGCAGCGTGGCCGCAGGGAATTCCTCACGCAGCGTAGCCTCAGCTTCTGCTTTGTTGTTCGCGAGGGCCAGCCAGCACAGACCGCGCTCCGTCGAGCCCACGATCATCCATCCAAACGGTGAACGAGCGGCGCAATAACCGATGCGCTCGCCTTTGCCGCCTTGCGCAAAACGACACGGCGTCATGCCCAGCTGATTCGCCTCATAGGCGCGGCTCGATGAGCTGTATCCAGCGTTGTAGATGGCCTCAGTCACAGTGCCTCCACTCTTGAGCGCACCACGCAGGCGCGAAGCGCGCAGCGCCCGCTGGTACTGGAGCGGGCTCACGCCCATCTCGCGCTTGAAGAGCCGTTGTACGGTGAAGGGACTCAGGTGCACCACGCGGCCCAGCTCCTCAAGGCAAACGCGTCGATCGAGGTTTCGCTCAATATGCCGGCGAATCTCGTCCAAAAGGCTGCCGCACGCGGTGCCCAAAGGGCTGCTCAATGCAATCGTGGTGGGACGGCAGCGCTTACAGGGTCGGAAGCCGGCGGCCTCGGCATCGGCTGCAGTCAGGAACAACCGCACGTTCGAGCGCGACGGGCGTCGGCTCGCACAACCGGGACGGCAAAAGACCCCGGTGGTCACAACGCCGTAGAAAAAGCGCGCCTGCGGATCGCGAGCGACGAGTTGCTGCCACGCCGCATCGGGATCGAGGCCGGAAACCTTTGCTGCTGGCGAAGGTATCGCGGGCGTGGATTGCTTGTACATTGCCATTGGCAAACTGCTCATGGAAATCATAGTCTTTCATCCGCGCAGCAGCCGCACTCCGATTCTTGCTCGTAATTCTGATTGCCGGGCGAATTCCAGCGCGGGGGATATGCGAACCCGATTTTACCGCCGTAGTTCATCAAAGGAAGCAGCCTGGACGTGTATAGTCAATCTCGAAAAACAGTGGGATTTGGCGCGGAAATTGTTTGCGAACGACCGGCGAACGCGCCAGCCCAACGATGGAGGTTCGTTGATGTCGTTTAAGTCGCTTGTTGTCGTAATACTCGCTGCGTTGTTCTCGCTAGCCGGGTTGGCTCACGCCCAAACCGACGGCCCCTACAAAGTCCAGAAGATCCAGCTCGTCGGCGGCGAGGGCGGCTTCGACTACGTGACGGCCGATCCCGACGGCCGCAATCTGTACGTTGCGCGCTCCGGCCCCAGCGGCCACATCGGCGTCTTCAATCTCGACACGCTCGCGCAGGTGGGCGATATTCCTGGCACCAGCGCGCACGGCGCGGCGGTAGACACGGCCACGGGCCACGGATTCGCGACCTCGAAGCCGGTGACGATGTTCGATGCCAAGACCTTCGCCGTCATTAAGAAGATCGACGTCGGAGGCAATCCCGACGGCTACCTGAACGACGCGGTCAATCATCGCTTCTACGTCCTTAGCCATTCAGCGCCTAACGTCACTGTGCTCGACGACAGGGACGGATCGATTCTCGGCACCATCGACCTTGACGGCGCGCCGGAGCAGGCCGCCACGGACGGCCACGGCAGGATCTACGTCGATATCGAAGACAAGGCTGCGATTGCGGTGATCGATGCGAACGCGATGAAGATGGTAGGCCGCTACGATCTTTCGAGTAAGGGCGGAGGATGCGCCGGCCTGGCGCTCGATGCGAAGAACGGTATCCTGTTTGCCGCCTGCCGCGAAAAGAACGACATGGTCATTTTGTCCGCGGCCGATGGGCACATTCTTACCGACCTGCCCATTGGCGTGGGCTGCGACGGCGTCGCCTTTAATCCCGAAACAATGGAAGCATTCAGCTCGCAGGGAGATGGCACGCTGACGGTGATCAAGGAAAACTCACCGACAGATTTCACCGTGGAGCAGACAGTGTTCACTCCGCAGCGCGCCAAAACCATCACCCTCGATACCAAGACGGGTAATCTGTTCCTGATCGCGGCCGAGTATGGGCCAACCCCGGCTCAGCCAACCCCGCCGGGAGGAGCAACGCCGCCCGCCGGGGGCCCGCCAGCATTCATGCACGGCCCGCGCCCGCCCATGATTCCGCATTCGTTCCAGATCCTGGAAGTTGGGCAATAAGGAGTTGGGGCGCAGCTTCGCCGGAATTGTTTGTAGGCGAGCCGATTGATGCCGCGCCATCCAGATCTCATTCGCTCGTCGTGGGCTCCCATCCCCCCAGAACGAAGGCTGGGTTGCTGTATTTCGCAATCGTCTCGGCGTCCTTCTCCATCGTGAGTTGCCTGCTCGCCGGGTGGCGATGCGAGGTGTCAATGGGATTGCCGGCGAGATCGGTGCTGTCGAATTCCCACAGGTGAAGATGCGAAGTGTCCCCGTCGATCGGACCCCAGCCGATATCCGGAATTCCCTTTAAGCGGCAGTGAATGAGCACTGCCTCGGCATACGGATAGTTCAGGCCGTGATTATTCGGTAGCCGTGCAATGACCGCTGAAGGGCGCGGCAGCACCGTTCCGGCGGCGCTTTGCGCCAATGACTGAGGTCGGTCGCGCGCGATGAACGTGCAGTTCAGGAAAACATTGCCATGATTGGCATCGGTGTTGCGGATCCACATAAACGGCCCAATGGATTGGATCTCGCAGTGGTTGAAAAACGCCGGTCCCACGCCCAGGATGGTGTCGCCGTCACCGATGATCGTGCTGTCGGTAAAGTAGACTGAGCCGCGCGTGTTGAGCGCATCGCCCGATCCCTTGATGGTCAAATGGCTCACAAAGTTCTTCGAGCCCGAGATGAGCAAACCCTCAGCCTGGCCGTAGAAGTAATTACTCACCGAGAAGCTCATCAGCTGAATGCCGGTTGAATCGTAGGCGGAGAAGGCGCAACGCCGCGAGGGGCCGGGCATGGGCGGATTGAAGGCACTGTTGTTGCCGTATCCAATCTGGACCTTGTCGCGGTCCTCGCCCTCGAAGGTGATGTTCGATTTCTTCTGAAAGAAAACGATCTCTTCGTAGACGCCGTTCCTGATAAAGATTGTGATCCGCTTCGCTGGATTGGAAGGCACAAAGTCAACGGCCCCCTGC
>JBAWFY010000359.1:0-3747 GCA_049592335.1 Occallatibacter sp. | reverse complement strand
CCGCCAGAGCGCCTGGTATTTGCCCGGCGATGTCGAGAGAATTGCGGTTGGCGCAGGAATCAGATCGGATGCCCGCAGTCGAGCGAGCCGGGCATCGCCATCGGTGTCAATATCTATATATAGATGGCGAACGGAAGCTACACAGTCTTTGGTCCGTTTCCGGCTGCCGGGGCAGATCGGATTGGCGGAGACGTAGATGTTCGTGCCGTGCTCGTTCTCGTAGGTGAGCCACGCTATATAGTGCGGAGCGATTACCTGTTCGACCGCCATCACGCGCTGCTGTGGACGGGCAGCGTCTTCCCGGCGTAGCAGAAGCGCAATGGTCTCGTACCGGGCGAACGAACGGGTGAGAAAGTCGGCAGCAATCTGGTTCATCTTTGACCTCGTTCAGGAACGCAATTCCACGGGTTTTCAATAGCCGAGGAGTCCGGGAAAATACCGGACTCTTCGGGTACCAGGAAGAGGCTTACGCAGCCTCTTCCTCCGGAGCATCTTCCGTATCCTCCGCAGTGGCTTTCGCCGCGCGGTCCAGTTTGAGAATCGAGTTCACCCGGATATCCCAGACGGTCTGCTTCGTACCGGTCTTCTTGCTGTCGTACTCCCGGCTGCGCAACTCGCCCTCGAGCTGGATATGAGCGCCCTTCTTGAGCGTGGCGGCGAACTCTCCGAGCTTGCCGAAGACAACGCAGCGGTGCCATTCCGTGTGCTCGATGTACTTGCCGTCTTTCTTGTACGAGGACTTGGTTGCCAGCGACAGCGTGGTGAGGCTGCGGTCGCCGTTGGTACGAACTTCTGCGTCGCTGCCAAGGAAGCCGATGAGGGTGACGTTGTTGTGATACATGGTGGTGATCTCCGTTTCGTTGAATTTCCCGTAAGCTGCTCGGGTCACCCTTCGCGAAGCGAGCGAGTGGCCACTGCTCCCAAGTGCCAAGGAGTGCTTTCTTGGCGGGGCCCGGAAGAAGTTTGTGAGGCGTCCTTTGCCGCGTCTTACGAACTTGTTACGGGAGGAACCGAGACCCCGCAGGGGCAACGCAAGTTGAAGCAGAACGACGCCGTGCCGCAGGGCGCAGGAAAGGCCCGAAGCGTGACCCCGACGCAGAGGACGGGATACGGACGGAAGACACCCAAATGTGTCAACGGCACCCGGACGATTCCTGCGACGGAAAGTTCCATAGATCGCAGCCTCATATTTTGCGGCAATATCCTCATCCGAAGACGGCTTCGAGCACGCGGAATGACATCTGTACCCCTGCGTTTCGCAAGCCGGTATCGCCATGCTGAGCGCTTTCAGAGACGAGTTGGGTTGTTGAGCTCGAAGAGCCGCATGGAAGACCATCGGAGTGACCTCGATTCGGGTTGGGATTCTTTAACTGGACGCGCTTCGATCAAGCGTCGGAGGCACGGTAGACCTCCTCGGTAAGAAATGCCTGCTCCGCGTGGCTGTACCCGGAGACGGTAATCAGTTCCCGGACTCTTCGGCGGCCCGCGGTATCGCGTTCGCAATGCAGCACGAAGTCGACCGCCTTTCCGGTCTGCGACCGGATGAATTGCTGGTTGAGATTGGTCCTGGCGCTGAGCGCCATGTCCGCCAGCCGGTCTAGCGCGTCCAAAGCGGAATCCGCGTGCAAGGTCGAAAGTGTTCCACCGTGGCCGGTATTCATGGCCTGCAGCAGGTCGTAGCCGCATTCGTCGCGGATTTCGCCCATGATGATGCGATCGGGACGGTGACGCAGAGCGGCAGCGACAAGCTGGCTCGGAGTGACAGCAACCTGGCCCGGAATCTCCGCAACTGCTTCCCAGCGGACCGCATTGGGGTGGGCAATCTTCAACTCGGCCGGTTGTTCGATTACGATCAACCGCTCATGGAGCGGAATCTGATCGAGCAAAGCCTTCATTAGCGTGGTCTTTCCCGACCCGGTTCCGCCGGCGATAATGCCGTTCTTCCGCTCCTCGATAAATCGCATAACCGCGTCCCGAACCTGCCGAGGCAAGCTACCGGATGCAACGAGCTCATCCGAGCTGAACCAGCGGTTGAATTTGCGGACGGTGAGAGTCGGACCATAGACGGAGGACGGCGGTCCGACAACGGCTACGCGTGAACCGTCCGGCAAGCGTGTATTGAGAATCGGATTCTGCGTTGTGAGATCCTGTCCGAGGATGCGCGCGACGCGCTCGATCGCAGCCTGCAAGCGTTCGTTCGTATATGGCTGCGTGAGTGCGATCGGCTCGACAATGCCGTCACGGTCTGCAAAGACTCCAGTCGTTCCGTTGATCATCAGATCGGAGATCGATGGGTCGAGCAGGAGTTCGCGCAATTCCTCGGGAAAGAACGGCAGAATGAGATCAAAGCTCATCGTGCCGCTCCTGCGCTTGTGTCTGTTTTGGCCGGCTCGACAGAGACGCGGTTTTCGTGAAACTCGGTGATTGTCAATCCCAGAGGGTTGATGAACTCATACTGCGGATAAATCCGGGCCTGGTCAGAAACCTGTTTGGGATTAAGATAGTACGTGATGCTGACGATCCAATGCTCCGTTCGGGGCTCGCGCGAGTTCTCGGCCGAGTAGAAACGGTCAAGTGCCATCAGAGCGGTTCCACGGGCGATGCGCGTGCCCTGAACCATCTCTTGGGACATTGAAGTGATGGTCACGTTCCGGACCTTGACATCGCTTGCTTCGATCTGGCCTGCTGTGACCTCGGAGACTAGGTGATTCGCGTTATCCTCGCCCATCAATTTGGAGGCGAGATCCTGGGACAGAAAGTAGTAATTGAGCGGATATTTCTTGGCGATTACGTCCCGGTTGATTGTGTAACGGTAGTTTGCCCAGTCGGTGAGGTAGGTCCGCACTTCTCCCTCGCGGGGCGAGTAGTTGAGATCGCTGTACTGGATGGCCTGCGCGCGGCCCATCTCGTCGATGCGGATGTAGCGATTGGCAACCGGGCGGCGCGCCAGCATCAGGTTCATTCCGAGCGAAGCAAGCAGCACGACCGTGCCACAGGCGAGGAGCAGCCGATACGCTTTCCGCTCGGCGTAGTGTGACGAATAGACCTCGTTGCCGATTTGATCAACGAGTAGCGCTTGCTCGGGCCTGAGCGGCGCTTCAATAGATGCTGTATGTAAAGGCATGGTGCGCATTCGTCCTCTCCTCAAGATCGAGAAACAGAGTCACGGTATAGATGAGAACCACAAAGATGAGGCCGATTAGAAACAACGCAATCGCAATCCGGATGGGCCTCGAAATCCCAAGCCGGCGAAGAAGCAGGAAGCTGAAGAGAAAAGTCCACATAAAGTTCTTCTCAACCGGCCATCATGGCGATCGAAGCAACGGCTCCGCCGACCTTGGATACGCTGTCGGCCATGCCCGCAGTCCCGCCGAAGATTGCCTGCGTCATGCTGGGAATGAAGAGCATGTTGATGATGAAGGCGATGAAGACCATCGTCGAGGGGATGAGATTGGCCAACCACATTTCCATCGAATAGTTGCCGTTGAACGTCTGCTGGATGAAGGCGTTCATAAAGCCGCCCCACACGAAGATGAACGCTGCGGCGACAGCGCGGATCATGGCAAAGCTGAGCAGCACGTCCACGAAGTGAAAAAACTTCGCCTTGAAAGTTCTTGTCATCAGCAGCGGAATAAAGACCGGACCGAACAGCGCCGTGACGCCGTAAAGGATGAATGAGGAGCAGTTAATCAGGAACAGAATTGCCGAGGCCAGGCCGAGCAATGCCTGCACGAAGAAGTAGCAGAG
>JBAWFY010000358.1:0-10615 GCA_049592335.1 Occallatibacter sp. | reverse complement strand
ACGCAGAACGTCGTGGTCAGTTTCGATCCCGACATTGCTGGAACAAATGCGACCGAGAAGACCCTCGCTCTGCTGACTGAAGAAGGCTTGAGGGTCAAAATCGTTAATCGGTCCTTCAGAGAAAGCGGGATGGACCCCGATCGATTTGTGCGCGAGATGGGTGCGGCGGAATTTCAGGCGGCTATCGACGCTCAAGACCGCGGACCAAATAGCCCTAAGCAAAGAACAAGGGAGGAAATGCTTCAGGCAATTCGTGGCGCCCAATGGTATGACGATTACCTGATTGAACGTGCGAAACAGCTTTTTCCCGGCAACACCGCTGATCAAAAAGTAAAGGCCATGAATTTTCTGCTGCCACATATCCGGCGCATCCCCGAGAAACTCGCGCGCGATCAGTTTGCTGCGGATGCGGCCCAAAAGTTGGGTATCGACTCTGCTGTGCTGCGTGAAGAACTGAGGCAGGCTGCACTCAAGCGACGGGAGCGCGTGGAAACGCGACCGGAGGCACTGACCAAAATCGATGTGGTCCTGCTGCGCACTCTTGCAAGCACAGAAATCGAAGAAGCGGACCAGCGCCGTCTTGCAGCGAAGGCACTCCAGGAACAACCCAGTTGGTTTGAACATCTCGTCTCGTTCCCCGCCCTACAGATTTTGGCAGTGCGAGAGGCCAAAGACCCGATGGAGGTAGTCGACGACTCGGATCAAAAGGCCCTACTTGCGGAGGCTCTATTTCGCGAGACACGAATGACAGTGGAGGGGGCCCTCCAAGAGCTAGAAGAGCGTTCCGCCGAAAGCCGCCTGCGCAACCTGCGGGCGCAGATTGCCGAGGCCGAGCGCCGCGCCGACTACGCCGAGTTAGCTGTGCTTACCCAGCAAAAGCTCGACCTCGACCGGGCGCTCAGGCAATTGCATTTCCGTAACCCCCTCGATCAATGACGGTTAGTGCGGCCCAATTCCGAAACCCGGTGCGGCGAAATTTGCACCGCGATGCCGGTCCCGAGCGTCTAACTAAACAGTACGGAGCGGATGGATGTTGGGTCCGCACTGGAAAGCGCCCGTAGTGGGCTGAGCGGGGCCATTTAGCCGCCGGATTTTAGGCTGGCGCACGCAAGTTGGAATGTGGTAATCTGTTGATCTCAGTGAGGATGCGCGCCCCTTTGCCCCACACATGAGCTCCGGCTCGCGGGCGACCCAGGCGAAACCTGAAGCGCTGCCATCCTGTTCCGAGTGAAAGCAAGCGCCGCTCAAGCGGAGATGCGGATGTGTCCGCGCGAGAATTTTCGTCACGAAAATTCCCCTGCGGGCGCGTGATCGCGCGTGATCGTGGCTCGTCAAGACGAAGTGCGCGCCGCGCGACACCGCGCAGCAAAGTCCGTCGCGACGGCGAGGCCAAAGTCAGAATTTTGAAGGACGCGGGAGTGCCCGCGGCGCCCCAGAGAGAGCAGGAATCATTTGGCAATTGACGACAAATTCGAAGATGAAGTGCCGGGCTTGATCGAGACCGGCAAAGAAAAGGGCTATCTCACCTACGACGAGGTGAACGACGCGATTCCCGATGAGATGGGCTCGGCCGACGATCTGGACGATCTGATGACCACCATCCACGGCCAGGGCATCGACCTGCTCGACGCTCCCAAATTCCCCGGCGACAAGGATTTCGAGCTGGAGGAAGGCGAGGACGTCGAGCTGGATCTGACGCCGGGCACCCTCGAGAAAACCAACGACCCGGTCCGCATGTATCTGCGCGAGATGGGTACGGTGCCGCTGCTCACGCGCGAAGGCGAAGTCGAAATCGCCAAGCGCATTGAGCGTGGGCAGATGCGCGTGCTCAAAGCCATTTCACGCTCGCCCATCGTCATTCGCGAAATTGCGGCCCTCGGCGAAGACCTCAAGCGCGGCGTGCGCAATGTGAAAGAAGTAGTGATCTTTGACGAAGAAGAGCTCACCGAAGAAGTGGTCCAGACGCGCGTCAAAGCCACTGTGACGCGCACCGACACGCTAGTCAAGCATCAAAAGAAGATCGCGCAGCTTGATGAAAAGCTGGCTGGGATCGCGCCGGGCAACAAAGCCAAGGTGAAGGAAGCGCGCCGTCTGCGCTGGTCTATCGCACGCGAAAAGGTTCACGTGTCGCGCATTGTGCGCGAGCTCAAGTACACCGCTCTCGAGCGCAAGCGCCTGCTCGACAAGGTCAATAAAACAGTCGACACCATGCGCACGCTGGAGCGCCAGATTCGCTCGCTCGAGCAGAAGCATGAAGCTTCAAAGAGCGAAGATCTCAAGAAAGAGTATCGCCGCCAGCAGAAAAACTGCCGCACCGACCTCGAAAAGATCGAGGGCGACGCGGGCGTGTCCATCGTTGAGCTCAAGCGCACGCAGCGCGAAATGATCCAGGGCGACATGGACGCCGAGCAGGCCAAGCGCGAGCTGATCGAAGCCAACCTGCGCCTCGTCGTTTCGATCGCGAAAAAGTACACCAACCGCGGTCTCCAGTTCCTCGACCTGATTCAGGAGGGTAACATCGGCCTCATGAAAGCGGTCGACAAATTCGAGTACCGTCGCGGCTACAAGTTCTCGACCTACGCCACGTGGTGGATTCGCCAGGCGATCACGCGCGCCATTGCCGATCAGGCGCGCACCATCCGTATCCCCGTGCACATGATCGAAACCATCAACAAGCTCATCCGGACCAGCCGCCAACTCGTCCAGGAGCTGGGCCGCGAGCCTTCAAGCGAAGAGATTGCCCGCCGCATGGATATTCCCGTCGCCAAGGTGCGCAAGGTGCTCAAGATCGCGCAGGAGCCCATCTCACTCGAAACGCCCATCGGCGAAGAGGAAGACTCGCACCTCGGCGACTTCATTGAAGACCGCCAGGCCGTCTCGCCTTCCGAGGCCGTCATCGGTGTCAACCTGAAGGAGTACACCTCGCAGGTCCTCCGCACGCTCACGCCGCGCGAGGAACGCGTCATCAAGATGCGCTTCGGCCTCGAAGACGGTTCGGAGCACACGCTCGAAGAAGTCGGCCAGAGCTTCCAGGTCACGCGCGAGCGCATTCGCCAGATCGAAGCCAAGGCCCTGCGCAAGCTGCGCCACCCCAGCCGCAGCCGCAAGCTGAAAGCGTTCGTAGAAGGCGTGAAAGAGATGTAAGTACCACCTGCGGTGGGGCAGCCGCGCTTCGCGCATTACGCCTCACTGCTCACCCAACAAGGGCCGCAACCGAAAAGGTTGCGGCCCTTTTGTTTTTGCAACCCGATTCGCTCATGCAATACTTGCTCGGATGGATATCCACAACTATTTGATAGAGCAGGAAGGAAAGAACTGGACCGAATTCGTATCCAGCTGGGGATTTCTTTTGCCCGAGTCCTTCAAGATTTGGATGGTCAACCGGTTTGGGGATATGGTTCTGGTCCTGAAGGACGGTTCCGTTCACTTCTTTGATGTGGGCGTCGGGACCCTGAGACCCGTCGCAGATAATCGCGAGCACTTCTGTACATTGGTCGATCTCGATGACAACGCGGATAATTGGTTCTTGATTACGCTAACTGACGAGTGCGTCGCAGCCGGCATCTTGCTTGCTCCTAACCAGTGCTACAGTTTCAAGATCCCACCGATTCTCGGTGGAGAGTTCGCCGTCCAAAATGTCGCTCCAACTGACCTCGCGGTGCACTACTCGTTTATGGCAGACATTTGCCGACAAGCGAAGGATCTGCCTAAAGGTACCAGAGTGAAGATCGTGGTCGATCGTCCCCCGGCGCAGAGCTCACGAGGCAGCTGAGCCCATCTATAATTGCCCTTTGCCCGCGAAAGGACCATCTGCATCCATGTCGAACATTTCCCGCCGCCAGTTTGGTAAAGTTGCGGCCACCACCACCGCACTGGCCGGCGTCTCCCTGCCGGAGTTTTCCCAAGCCCAACCCAAGCCCCAGACGCCCGAAAATGACCGGCAGTTTCCGCAGGGCTTTCTGTGGGGATGCGCAACGGCAGCCTACCAAATCGAAGGCGGCGTGCACGAAGGCGGCCGCGGCCAGTCCATCTGGGACGTCTTCTCGCACACGCCGGGCAAGATCGTGAACGGCGACACAGGCGACGTGGCCGACAACTCCTACCACCTCTACAAAGAGGACGTGCGCCTGCTCAAAGATCTCGGCGCAGGCGCGTACCGCCTGTCAGTCGCCTGGCCGCGCATCTTTCCTCAAGGCACCGGCCAGCCCAACGCGGCCGGCCTCGATTATTACAAGCGCGTTCTCGACGATCTACTCGCCCACAACATCACGCCCTACGTCACGCTCTTCCACTGGGACCTGCCCGCAGCGCTGCCCGGCGGATGGCAGTCGCGCTCGGCGGCGCACGCCTTTGCCGATTACGCGGGCTACGTGGCGCATCAATTGTCCGACCGCGTACACCACTTCATCACCGTCAACGAATTCTCTTCCTTTACCGACCTGGGCTACAAACTGGGCGTGTATGCGCCAGGATTGAAGCTGCCTCCAGCCGAGTTGAACCAGGTACGGCACCATTCTCTTCTGGCGCACGGGCTCGGCCTCCAGGCCGTGCGCGCCAATGCGCCCAATGCTCAGGTGGGAGTGGCCGATAACCCCGGAGTCTTCGCGCCCATCATTGAGGACCGCGCCAACATTGACGCCGCGCACCGCGCCACACGCGAAGAAAACGCGCCTTTTCTCACTGCGGTGCTCGAAGGTGCTTACACCGAAGGCTATCTCGAGCGCGAAGGAGCCAACGCGCCGCACGTCGAGCCCGGCGACATGAAGGCCATCGGCGGACCGCTCGACTTTGTCGGCCTCAATGTCTACACGCTCGCGTATGTGCGCGCCGAAGATTCCCCGCGCGGCTACGCCATCGAGCCTTACCCATCCTCGTATCCGCACATGGAGTCGCCCTGGATCCGCCTCGGCCCCGAATGCACCTACTGGACCGTGCGCAACGTCTGCGAGGTCTGGAAACCCAAGGCCGTCTACATCTCGGAGAACGGCTGCTCTTCCGCCGATGTGCTCACGCCTGAAGGTCGCGTCGAAGACATCGACCGCCTAATGTACCTGCGCAACCATCTTGCAAATCTGCAGCGCGCCGCCGCCGAAGGCTTCCCGGTAAAGGGTTACTTCGTCTGGAGCCTCCTCGACAATTTCGAGTGGGCCGATGGCTACAGCAAGCGCTTCGGCATTCACTACGTGGACTTCAAAACCCAGCGCCGAACTCCCAAGCTGAGCGCCGAGTGGTACCGCGAAGCCATCGCCCGCAACGCCGTCGTCTAGCGCCTTTTCGCACGCTTGATTTGACCTACCCAATCCGGTTGCGCTAGTCATTAGCAAAAAACAATTCGTGCCGCTTCTTTTCGGCGTCGGGCTTGCATCTCCCCCATCGGATTCCCCCGATCATTCGTGGCCGCTCGTGAAGGATCCGCATGACCGACGCACCCTCCTCGAAAGCGCATGTCTGGATGTGGCTCTTGCTTGCGCGGCTCCTGATGGCTACCGCCTCTGCCCATGCGCAATTCGCCGCGCAGCCGGTGGGCGTCATGTCTGCCACCCAGCAAATCCAGGTCGCAGCCACAACCGCAGGCATCGTCAGCCGCGTAGAAATCCTCGCGCTGGGATCACCAAACGCAGACTTCACGACCGGCACAGGCCCATCCAATTGCGCCGCAGCGAATCTCGCAATCGGCGTCCCATGCACGCAACCCGTCGTCTTCACGCCCGCTGCCCCCGGCCTGCGTCTGGGCGCGGTCGTGCTCGTCGGCACGCTGAACGGCGCAGAAACCGTTCTCGGCGTGACGTATCTTTCCGGAACGGGCACCGGAGAGCCCGGCGCGTCATCTTCCGGCGACAACAGCGGCACAACCGAACAAACTCGAAACTCGGCCGGCCCCGCGAATTCAGGTGGCATCGAGGATGAAGAACCAGCGACCCAATCGGCGCTCGGCAACCCCGGCAGCACCGCGATCGACGGCGCGGGCAACATCTACCTCGCCGACGCCGGCAACAATCGCATCCTCATGGTGTGCGGGCCTGCGGCGACTCCCGTCATACATGGAACGACTTGTTCTGCCGCAGGCGCCACTTCCACCATCGCCGGCAACGGCGCGGCCGCGTACACGGGCGACGGCGGCACGGCCATCAACGCCGCATTGAATCATCCGAGCGACGTAGCTATCGATGGCGCGGGCAATCTGCTGATCGCCGACACCGGCAACAACGCCATCCGCATGATCGACGCGGTCACCGGCGCGATCTCGACCGTCGCGGGCAACGCCAACGGCGTCATCTGCGCCGGTGCGAACGACGACATCGGAGACGGATGCCCGGCCACCAAAGCCACGCTTAACCAGCCACAAGGCATCACAGTTGACGGGAGCGCTAATCTCTTCATCGCCGATACCGGCAATAACGCGACCCGCGTCGTCAACAGGGCCACCGGTCTCATCTCAACCCTCACCGTAGCTTCCACCACCACCAGCGTCGCCTCCAGTCTCGACCCTTCCGGTTTCGGCCAGAGCGTGACTTTCACGGTGACCATCAGCGCCGCCGCGGGCACGGGCAATCTGACGGGCGCAGTCACCCTCTCCGACACCTGCGCCGGCGCAACCACCACGCTTGCCTCCGGCCTGCCTCTGAACAGGTGGGGCGCGGCAGCGCTTTCCGTTTCCACTCTCGCGGTCGGCCAGCACTCTATCTTCGCGTCCTACAACAACGCCGGCGACCCCGCCCACACGGCCAGCACTTCGCCGGCGCTCATTGAGACCGTGCTCGAAGGCACGGCGGTCAGCCTTATCTCAAGCACCAATCCATCCACCGTCGGCCAGAGCGTCACTTTCACTGCCGTAGTCGCGAGTTTAGGCGGCGGCGTCACGCCCAATGGCACGGTCAGGTTTTACGATGGCTCGGCGATTCTCACCACGGCCACGCTCAACGGGAGCGGCGCGGCCACAACCACCACTACTGTGCTCGCAAATGGCCTGCACCAGATCGTCGCCGTCTACAGTGGCAATTCGAGCGCCGAAGTCGAGGGCAGCACTTCGCCGGCTCTCGACCAGGACGTACAGGCCCCGTCGACGATCTCCGTTTCCTCGAGTCTGAATCCATCCACCTACGGCGTCCCGGTCACTATCACGGCCGCGATTTCTTCGAGCGCCATCTCGCCTGCCACAGGCTCTGTCAACTTCTTCGACAACGCCACGTGGATCGGAACCGGAACGCTCGCAGGTAATCCCGCAACCGCCGCTTTCACAATCTCGACGTTATCTACGGGCGCGCATCGCATCACGGCTGCTTACGCCGGCGATGGCAAGAACCAGGCCAGCAACTCGAGCGCGTCGCCGTTCAATCAATCCGTCCAGCCGGCGCAGACCGTGACCACCATCTCGGCCGCGCCAACCTCCGGCGTCGCCGGAACTCCGGAGACCTTCACGGCGGCGGTCGCATTGACTCAAGGCTCTGCGCCGATCACTGGCACCGTCAACTTCACGTCGGGTGCCACGCTCCTGAGCAGCGCTCCCATCAATGCCGCAGGAGTCGCCGCCATCTCTCCCAGGCTCGCCGCCGGAGATTACGAAATTGTCGCCACGTACGAGGGCAACGCTAACGCCACAGGCAGCGCCTCGGATGTGCCGGCCTGCTCCGTTTCGTCGCCCACATTCTGCTCGGGCTCGGGGCCCTTGCTCTACACGGTCATGACAGCTGCAACGCAAACCGCGCTCGCCCTCTCGCCCGGCGCGGCATTGGCCGGCAACCCCATCGTCTTCACGGCCACGGTTGCCAGCAATGGCGCCACGCCCACAGGCAGCGTCAACTTTCTCGCCAACGGCGTGGTCATCGGAACCTCGCCGCTCGTGGGAGGCGCGGCTACGTTCACCGATGCATCGCTTGCGGCGGGCAGCTACGCCATGACGGCGGAATATCTGGGCAATGCGAACGACGCCATCAGCACTTCGGCGAGCGTCGCCGAAACCATGAACGCCATTCCCACCACCACCTCGCTCATGAGCGCCACCACAACCGGGACCGATCCCGAGGTGACATTGACGGCGACAGTCACCGGCAACGGCAGCAATCCCGCCCCGGCGGGCACGGTCACATTCATGAACGGCGAAACGCCGCTGGGCAAGGCCACGCTCGATGCGAACGGCGGCGCCACCCTCGCGCCGGTATTAGTGAAAGGCGCCAACTACAACATCGACGCCATGTACGGCGGCGATTCCTATCATGGATCTTCTACGTCGCAGACCATCTCCGTTGCCGGCGTTGCCTATGGCTTCACGGTCGGTGTTGCTCCGTCGAGCGTCGCCATCTCGTCCGCTCAGAACGCATCCGTCACGGTCACGCTCACTTCGGTCGCCAACTTTACCGACGCCGTCACGCTCCATTGCGCCTCGCTCCCGGAAATGGTCAATTGCCAGTTTGCCTCCATCAGCATCAACCTCCCTGCGGGAGGAACGGCCACCACTCAACTCACCATCGCCGCAGGAAACACGCAGAGCGGCACAGCCGCCGCAATGAGC
Source organism: Occallatibacter sp. (assembly GCA_049592335.1). GTDB lineage: Bacteria > Acidobacteriota > Terriglobia > Terriglobales > Acidobacteriaceae > Telmatobacter. The sequence continues at coordinate 2,106 of JBAWFY010000358.1, read as the reverse complement.
CGCGCGGGCCGCGGAAGCTTTTCGCTCTCCAGCGTATTCCTCCCCTTCAGTCTCGCCTTCGGATGGTTATTCTGGAAGCTGCGCCGTTCGAGCGCGCGCTCTCTCGCCGCGCTACCGTTTCTTATCCTCGCCGCAGCCGCGACGGCCATCATAGGCTGTGGCGCCGCCCTTCAGTCCGCCACCACGCCGGGTAACTACGTCATTCAGGTCACGGGCATCAGCGCGACCAGCAACGTGCTCAGGACGGAAAACCTCAACCTCAACATCGCCAAATAGTCGCGCAGCAGAGGATGGGTTGCAGCAGCAAAGAGCCAGGGAATCAGGTTTCCGCGCCATCGGCATCGAGTGCCAAATTTGGAAATGCCGTCTTCCTCAAAACCGGCTTCGTGACTGCGATCACGGTGCGCCCGGGCTCCGCGCCGCTAGCCTCGAACTAAGGGCGCGCATTCCATAAAAGCGCCGCCGATCGAGGAGCAGAATTCCATGGCTTTTGTCGTAACCGATGCCTGCATCAAGGATTTTCTTTGTGTTGCGGAGTGTTCCACTGCCGCTATCGCGCCTGCCGCCGGCGATGCCGCCGCAGCCACCGTTTCCCAAGTCTTCATCAATCCCGATGAGTGTATCGATTGCGGCAACTGCACCTCGATCTGCGAGTCCAACGCGATCTTCGCGCTCGAAGATCTGCCCGCCGATAAAGCGGACTTCGCCGAAAAAAATCGCGCGTACTTCAACTAGGCCCCTGACTGCCCGATCTTGTGTAAACCGCGAGTGCCCTGCACTCGGCGCGCCGCTGCTTTTGCGTCCTGGGAGCGGGAACGGTCACCCCGTCGTTCGCACGGCCACGCGCCTCCGGCATCTCTCTGCAGCAACGGATGGATAGGATCTTTCTTCATGAATGCTGGCTTAACTATTGCGCCTCGCACTCAACATCTGCGGTGGGAGGAAGTTTGCTCTTGTCGACAAGGCAATCACCGAAGAGCTGGACGCCCTGCATCGAGCCAGCGTGAAGAAAACTGACATTTTGAAAGTCGCCATCGATGAACGCCATGTCGCTGAAATCTTGCCCGTCAGGCGACACCTTTGTGGCGCCCGTCTTTCCCGCCACTTTAAAATGTTGCGGCTCCATTAACTGGCCGGTCCACAGGCTGATTAAGCCCTTGGAGACACTATCCAGGTCGTCAATCGTCTCATTTGCTTGCTGTAGCATTTGAGCCTCTGACGGCGCATTCAGGAACTCATTCGTATTGCTGATGAAGTATTTGAGCGATGTATCCTTCGGCAATTCGGCCGCGGTTTTACCTGCCATGCTGCGCCGGTAAAGATCCTTCAATTGCGCAGTGAGCTGCTTGTCCACATATAGAATCTGCGCCTCGTCGGATTGAGTCGTATCACCTAATAGATCGAAGAGAATAGTGTTGAAATCGGACTCATCGTCCCGAATCACAGTGAGGGCGGTGGAGATCCTTCCTCGTGCGTCAAATCCGTAGGATGTATTGATAAAGCTCTCAAATTCATAGGCGGTGCGAATGGCGGATTGTTCATCGCCTGTGCTGGTTTGTTGCACCACATTTTGCCATTGCGTGTCCAGGTTCTGTTGGTGCGTATGTCGGGCCTGGATAAGGTTGTATTCGAAGTTGAGCATGAATCCCACCGCGGTGCCAATCATCGGCAAAATCGTGAGGAGCGCTTTTGTCCCTGGAAGGCGGAATCTCTTTGCGGTGGGCGCGTGAGAAACAGTACAATCACCCACCTGCACTGAAGCAATCGCTTGATCGGAAGTAGCCATTTCGAATCACCTCCGAGGGCAGATGCGGCCTTGAAGGCAGTGGGGAAGGAGCAAGGCTGCCATCGTCTCGCTCAGGTCTAAATACGCCACGTCAATCTCGATCTCGCCCTCAATAGTTCTGTGATTAGATAGTGTCCCAACTCAGGCTGCCGTTTCCAAACGGGGGGCTAGATCTTTCATGCTTCACTACTATGGCCCCGGCGCGGCACTTGCCGGCTTCGGCGCCGCAGGCTGGCTCGGTGCCCTCCGATCCATCTGCCCCTGCGATGACGTTGTAGGGGCGGTCGTCGGCGATGAGGACGGCGTAGCCGAAGTGGAGG
>JBAWFY010000357.1:0-1538 GCA_049592335.1 Occallatibacter sp. | reverse complement strand
ACTCGACATCCAGGCACAGAAAGTCCGCGACAGCGTGCGCGCAGCCCTCATTTCCTGGGCGCAGCAAACCGGCGAAGCAAGCAACTACACCGATAATCTTCCCGCGCAATGCCTGCATCCGGTGGGGCACTGGTACGAAGTGCCAAATCTTTTGCGGAGCGGTGTTCTCAAAAAACTCCTGGACGCCGAGCCCAACCTTCGCCATCTCATGATCCACAACGTCGACACCGTCGGAGCCGATCTCGATCCCGGCATTCTCGGCCGGCACATCGAGAGCAAGGCCGCGATGACAGTCGAAATGGTGACGCGTCACATCGAGGACCGCGGCGGCGGCTTGGCTCGCGCGGATGGCCGCTTGCGCCTCGTCGAAGGTCTGGCCCTGCCGTCCGAGGAGATGGAGTTCAGCCTTTCCTGGTACAACTCCAATACATTCTGGATCGATATCGACGCCCTGCTCCGCGTCTTCGGGTTGACTCGCTCCGATCTCGCAAATCAGTCGCGGCTGTCTGAAGCCATCCGCGCCATGGCCGCCCGCATGCCCACCTACGTCACGCTCAAAGACGTAAAGAAGCGCTGGGGCAAGGGGCAGGAGGATATTTATCCAGTGGCGCAATTCGAAAAACTCTGGGGCGACATGACCGCTTTGCCGCAGCTCGCCTGCGAATACGTCATCGTGCCGCGCGCCCGCGGACAGCAGTTGAAAGAGCCCGCCCAGCTCGATGCATGGCTGCGCGACGGTTCGGCCGATTATGTAGCCGGCCACTGCGAATTCCCTCTTTGACGCGCAAATGAAAAGCCCTCTCCCTGTTTAGGGAGAGGGCTTTCGCAGTTGCGACGGAAGTTAGTCGTCGAGATCGGCCTTCGCAATATTGATTTTTACTTTGAATTCGCTGGCCGGGCGAACCGTCTTCTCGCCGGGGAAGGGGACCTTAAATCCGGTCGCCTCGTACCAGTCGTAGTGGCTCACGATGTAAGGGTCTTCCGAGTCGGGTTTTTGATACTTGCCGGCGAAGACCTCCGTCTTCTTCTTCATCCATCCCGCCATCAGAGCCTTGGCCGCAGGCGTCATGCCCGGATAATTCAGCGGACTGACGGAAGCGGTTGCTCCGGGAATGGAAGTCTCTGTAGGCGTCTGATTCACGCCCAGGTTGAGCGGGACGTCGTTCGCCACGTGCGTCCATGATAGGAAGTTGTTGGCCGGCGGATTGTCGATGAAGATTTCGCTCATCGGCGAGGCCACCAGGTCGTTCTGGTTCATGGGCGTGATGCCGAGAATCTGTTCGATCGTGCGCGTCATGTTGACCTGCGTGTAGAAGACGCTGTCTTCGGTCACGCCGGCGCCGGTGCCGTCGTTGTTCACCATCTGCTTGACGTATGGGCTGATGACATAGCCAGGGCTGCGGTGACCGTCGACGTGATCCACGCCTGTCTGCGCGTCGTCTTCTTCGACGAAGATCGCGGACGAGGACCAGATCGAGCTGTGGCTGATGGCATCCACGAAGCGTCCAAGCGCCAGGTCGTTATCGGCTTGCATGGCC
>JBAWFY010000356.1:0-2209 GCA_049592335.1 Occallatibacter sp. | reverse complement strand
GGGATCAGTATTGGATTGGGCGACTGCTACGGGGTCCGGCACCTGGCGGATACGCGAGACATTCGCGGCCTTGACCTGATCGATCAGCGCCGCGGCTTTTAGCCATGCATCTTTCAAAAACTCAGCGCGCTGTCGCTCGGTTTTCTTTGGCCGTTCATCGCCAGCGGGGCGCGGGCCACCAGTTGCGGGCGCGCCACGATCGGCGATGCCGGCGAAGCGGCGGATGAGCCCGGGATCGAGGAACCCCCGCAGCGCATCGTGCACGGGACGGAGCTCGAGATTGATTAACTCTTCGTTGAGCGAGCGCACGCCGCGGCCGTTGAGAGCGTCGGCGAGGCGGTCCCACGGCTTTTCGGCGGTGGGATGAAGCTCGTGCCAATCGAGGAAGACGTGGCTCTGGTACGCGCCGAGCGAGAGCGTGAGGCCGCGGTCATAGAGATCGTGAGCGCGGCGCAGATATTCGAGGCCAGTGAGCGAGTCGCGCCAGGTTATGACTGCGTTGCGGTCGCCGCTCAGGCCCAGGCCATCGGCAAGGCGGCGCTGGCGAAGCTGGCCCGAGCCCTTGTCGGCGTAGGCGGCAGAAAAATCAACTGTCCCGTGCGCGTCGGCGAAGCGGTTGTGATAAACGACCAGCGCGCGCTCGCCGCCGTTGCGGTTGGAATACGCGAAGACGTCTTCGTTGACTGAGCCGTTGGACTGGAAGAAATCGTAGAGCAGGAAATGCGCGCTCTCGGCAAAGAGCCAGCGGCGCTTGAGCAGCGGAGCGATTTCGCGCTGGTGGCGCTCGACGAGCCAGGGATCGGGATCTTCCTGATAGCGCGGCCAGCGATACTCCATGCCGTACTTTTCCGTGAAGCCCTCGATCTGGCCGTGGCCGAACATGGGCAGGCCCGGGAGGGTGGACATCATGACGGCGACGCCGAAGTATTTGTCGCCCTTGCCGAATTGGTCGATAGCGGTGCGCTCGTCGGGATTGGACATGAAATTGACGTAGCGCTTCATGATGTCGGGATCGAACTCGCAGGTATTTTTAATGACGGAGCGGTACTTGGCGTTGGTCTCGTCCCTCAGCATGATCATGAACGCGGAATTGTAGACGCGGTGCATGCCGAGCGTGCGGACGAAATAGCCCTCCATGAGCCAGAAGGCTTCTGCGAGGAGCAGCGTTCCCGGAACCTCTGCCGCGACCCTGTCGACCACTTCGCGCCAGAACTCCTGCGGCATGGCGCGGTCGAAATCGGCCTGATTCATGCCGTACTCGGCACGCGAGGGAATGGCGCCGCTCGAACCGGGGCCGGGAAACCAGAGGCGATGGAAGTGTCGTTTGGCGAGGGTCATGGCCGCGTCGAACCGAATGACGGGGAACAACCGCGCGACGTGCAGGATGGTCTGAATGACCTGCTCGCGCACGGCTGCGTTCAGGTAGTCGAGCTGCGCCGTGTCGTTCCAGGGAAAGCTGGTGCCGTCGTTGCCGTGATAGATGTAGCGCGTTTCGCCGGTGGTTTTGTCGCGACGTCGAAAAACCACGGCGGCATCGGACTGCTGGTAGTAGTGGTCCTCGATTTTGATTTCGACGCGGCCGTCGGAGGAGAGATCGGGGCCTTCAAAGCTGTAGGACGGATAGGGCGACTCCCAGCGCGAGATGAACCACTCGGGATGTTCGACGACCCACGGCGAATCGATGCCCATGTGGTTGGGAACCATGTCGCTGGCGAGACGGATGCCGTGATGATAGGCGCGGTCACGGAGGGTGATGTAGGCCGGCTCGCCGCCGAGATCGTCGGCAATGCTGTAGTCGAAGAGCGAATAGGCTGAGGCGACGGCTTCGCGGTTGCCGCATAGCTGCTTGATGGTGCGCGAGGCGCGGCTGCGCTCCCAGACGCCGATGAGCCAGAGAGAATTGATGCCGCGATCGGCAAGTTCGGCAAGATCTGCGTCGGGGATTTCGTCGAGACGGCCGATGTGGCGCGAGTATTTGCGGCTCAACTGAGCGAGCCACACGTAGGTGCTCTTGGCGACGAGCACGGCGCCGGGCATCCAGGCCTGATCGGGCGAGAAGTGTTCGTACTCGTGTTGGGCATCGGCGAAGCTGGGCACCTCGGATTCGCTCGCCAGCGTGGGCCACTGCTGCGGTCCGCGGCGCGTGCCGGGCGGATTGAACTGCGCCCAGATGGCCAGCTCTTCTTCGCGCAGCAATTCAGCAGCCATG
>JBAWFY010000355.1:0-5385 GCA_049592335.1 Occallatibacter sp. | reverse complement strand
CCACTCATGCCGATGCCGCCGATTCCGATGAAGTGTACGTGCTGTGAAGTAGCAAACATGATGCTGAAGAATCAGGGTAGCAGAGCGAGAGCGAACTATAAGCTTCAGCTGTCGGCTATCAGCTTCTAGCCGGTAGCCCGCAGCTCGCATTTACGCCCCACCGAGTTCCAAGTCCCCGACCGCAGAGGCTCACTCGATCAAAACCAAACTGAAAGCTGAGGGCTAAGAGCTGCCTTTACGCCAGCGTGTATTCGAAATCGTAAAAGTGCTTTCCATCCTCGATGCGGATAGTGAACGCCCCCTCAATGCCCTTGAGATCGCCAGTCCCCGAGCCGGGTACCACGATCACCTGCATCCCGGGCCCCGCGCCGTCCATCGTCGCAAAGTGCTGCAGAGCAAAGCTGCCGTGCTTGCCGCCGAGTGTTCCCGTCACAATTTCTATCGCCACGTAGCCAGCGGCGCCCTGTTTAGGATCGCCACCCGTAAACATTTCGCCGATCGTGGTCGCCTCCAGGTCGCCGTGAATGGTTTTGTTGATGGTGAAGCGTCCGATGCCTTCGGCGGGCGTGGGCGTGAGGGGATGAACGTCGACCGTGAACGAGCCGTGGGCGTGGTGCAAAGGAATCTCCTTGGATTGCCCGGCCGCTTGCGGTGCGGCCGGCATGAGTGTGAACAGAATGCTCGAAACCGGCAATATCGAATCTCAGAATAACGCGGCTGGTCCAAGAACGCGCCTGATCCAAATCGGTTTCGCCTCCTAAGTCTCTCCCGAAAACTCCCGCTATCAACCCAACCCGGCTGAAAAGTTGCGCGCAACCATTCGCGCCGGGCGTGTTTGCTTAAACAGAATCGGCGAGCCCCAAAGGAACAGCAAGATTCAAGGTTCCTCGGCAAGCGAGAGCCGGGGCGGTGGCGCGAAAGCGAACCGTCTGGAATGGAGGGATTATGGGCGGCATGAAGAAGTGGATGTTGGGAGCGGCATTGGCGGCTGGAATCGTGGGCATGGGCGCTGCGCCCGCGCAGGCAGCTCGCGTTGGCTTCTATATCGGGGCTCCGGCGGCTGCTGTTCCGTGCCCCGGCCCGGGATACGTCTGGGTAGCTGGCTATTGGGCAAACGGCTACTGGGTTCCCGGCTACTGGAATTACGCTGGCGGCGGCGTTCGCGTAGCTCCAGTCTTCCGCGGCGGCATCGTGATTGGCCACGGACCGTACTACGGCCCGCGCTTCGGCCGTCCCGTTCCTTACCGCAGGTAGCTTAACCCTCTGCTGCCGGCAACCTGCGGCCTCTCCCAACCTGAGAGGCCGCTTTTTCTGTGCCTTTTTGCCAGTTTCAAGCGTCTCAAGAGTGGGGCTTTCGTCGGTCGTCTGCCCGGCGACAGCCGAATGGGCCGATCTGCTCCGGGTCAAGGCGAGAGGCAGCGAGGAAACTTTCGCACGGACCGCAACAAAAGAGCGAAAATGTGGTTTAACAGATTGAAAGCCGGCCATAAGACGAAAGTGAAAGCGGCTGGCAAGTGCTGATGCCGGAGGCGGCTCCGGTTCTCGGTCGGGAAAAGGCGCCGGGCAGCACAAGGAGGGTACCATGCGGAGATTCCGCTTAGTTCTTATGGCAATGCTTGTCGTATTGCCCTTCACGTTTGCATCGGCTGCAAATGCCCAGGTCGCGGTGGGAGTCGGGGTAGGCCCGGCTGTGGTCGATCCCGGGTACGCCTATGGTCCCCCGGCTTGCGAGTGGGGCTATTACTCCTATTACCCCTATGCCTGCGCGCCTTACGGCTATTACGGTCCTAACTGGTTCTACAACGGCGTGTTCATCGGCGTTGGCCCCTGGTACGGGTGGGGCTGGGGTCGCGGCTGGGGCTACGGCCATGGCTGGGGATATGGTCGCGGCGGTTACGGTCGCGGTGCCTACGGCTATCGCGGCGGATACGGCGGTCGCGGTTATGCGGGCGGCGTAGGTCGCGGATTTGCCGGTGGGGCGCGTGGCTTCAGCGGAGGAGGATTCCACGGCGGTGCCGGAGGTTTCCACGGTGGCGGCGGATTCCATGGCGGTGGCCACGGCGGCGGCGGACACAGGTAAACCAAAGCCGGATCTTAGCTAACCTCAATCGACTGAAAGATCGGTAGCCCCAAAAAGCCCGTCCTGCTTCGGCAGACGGGCTTTTCTGTTGCGTATGCGGCGCAAAAGTTGTCTCGCAGCACGGATCACGGTTGTACGCCAATCCCCGCGAGCCGGCCCATGGCCGCCGCCTCGCGGTTCAACGGCCGCAGCGGACTGCCGCTCACGACTCCCGGAACATACCAATCGCGCGCTTCAACGTCTGCTTCCCGTGAAAGATCCTCGCTTTCACGGTCGCAGAACGAACCCGCAGATGCTTGGCCGCCACTCGTTGCGGAAGCTCCTCCAGGATGCAGAGCACCATTGCCTGCCTGCATTTGGGCCCCAGCTTTGCCAGCCAATCGCGCAGCATTGCCCGCCTTTCGCCAAGCAGACAATGCTCCTCCGGGTCCATTGACGGGTCAGGAATGTTCAGAGACAGCCAACTCTCCTCCTCGTTCCAGGGCTGATCGAGCGAAACGTCGTTCCGATCTTTTTGCCGGCGCAGGTATTCGTGAGCTGAATTTTGCGTGATCCTGTAGAGCCACGTCTCCATGCGCGATTCGTTGCGAAACTGCGACAGCTTCCTGTAGGCCCTCATCAGGGCATCCTGCACCATGTCCTCGGCGTCTTCGGCCGTGGGCGCAACCCGCCGGGCTGCGGAAAGCAGTCGAGCGCGATACCGTGCCGAGGTATCGATGAATGTGGCGACTCTCTGGTCCTCCGCGGGAAGGATGTCGTCCCGCCGCGCTTGACTCGAACTGTTCATAGGACCTCCAAGGCAACGGGCAGGTTGCTAAGAACGCATCGCGGTTTCGAGCTGTCCATGCACGCGCTCTGCTCGATCAGCGCGCGTGCCGATTCTGAAACTCCCCTGAAGACAACCGCCCTGTCCGCAGGCAGCCATCGCAGCACGGCGGGCAACTCGCCGGGCGCGATGGAAATCACAAACGTGCCAGCATGACCCGCGAATGTCGACAGGCTATCGGGGGCCACATCCACCAGGATGAAATTACCGTCGCGCCCGGCGAGCAAGCGCAGTTCCGCAGCTGAAATCGCTCTGAGTTCGCCAGCCTTCGAACCGCCGACGCTCGAGCCTTGCCGGCACCCGAGGTCCGGGTTCGATTCGATACGAGTAAAAGGGATCCTTCTTTTCGCCGCCGGCCGTCGAATCCACCAGACACATAAACTGGTCATTGCGGCCGCGGCCAACATCAAAATCCTGAAAGAATGCATCTTCGACACTCCTCCACACCAGGTTGTTCAGGGAGAGAGACGCATGTCCGGGATGCACAACTGGGCTCACATCGATGAGCTGAAAGCTGGTCCCGTTACGAGTGGGAAGAGGAATCGAACGGAGGGGGCCGCGAAGTGACGGAGGGGATGAATTTATTCACGTCCGGCACGTTCTCGCTCGTGGCCACAAATGCCTCAGAGAGAGGTACGGGGCGCAGCGAGAAGGATTCGTGAAGAGAAGAAAGGCTGGCCTTCAGCGGGGACTTGGCGTGGAAATGGGCCGATCGCAGACTGATGCTGGGCAACGGCCCATCCCACAACCTCGGCGCCAGGGTCCTGAAGGTCGCATCCGGATGGGGGCTATAAACTGAGAGCTTCCAGCACGAGCCCCAAACCAGGATCGCAAATCCCACTGCGAGCAAAAGAAGAGTTTGGATCTTCTGTGCCCTGCTGCGCACAGCCGAGGGAAATCCCGGTCGTGCGCAGCGGGCAGAAGAATCCGTTCTGCTTGGGTCCATCGCAGTTGCAGCTCGAGTGGGCAAGTCGGTCCCGCCGTCCCTATTCGTCCTCATCATACTATTGGCGGAGTCGGCGCGAAAGCACAATCGCACTCGCTCGAAGTCCTGTTCTCTCGATCTACTCTGCGTTGGCCTCGAGTACGGGCAGCGCCGGGCTCTCGATCTCCACAGTTTTCCGCCTCTGCTCGCGAACGGCGACGATCCGTTTCCCAAGCCGGCGCGCCGGCTCTTCGAGGAAGCGGTGCAACAGCGCAGCCCCCGCCGACGCTGCAAGAAAAGCGCCTACGGCGAACCCGATCTCTCCCATCCAGCTTGCTGGACGATAGAAGAGCAGAAGAAACTCGATCGCAAAACCCTGGATCAGGTACATGGCGTAGGATCGCTTTCCGAACCAGACGATCCACTTGACGGAGAGCAGTCTGCTCAGCCAGCTCTTCTTCAGCAGCACGCTCGCCACCGTCAGGCCGATGATCCAGCTGAAAATGAACACCGCGCGCTCGTCGACGTCCACCAGCCAGAATCCGATCGCGATCAGACCCGCCACCACCATCGCAGGAATGCGGGAAACCAAATGCTTCAACCGGCCAAGCGTCTGATCGTTGGCAAAAAGCATCGCCAGAATCGCGCCCACAATGAGCCCTGAATACGACCGCCCCATTTTGAACGAGAAAAACGCCAGCGCCACTGCCGATCCGTACAGCATCCACCCCGCGAAGAATCGCTTGCGCAGCGTTCCGAGCAGAAAGAAGCAGATGAGCGGCCAGCAAAAGTAAAACTTCTCTTCGATCCCCAGCGTCCACGACAGCCCGAAAACGGTCCCCACGCGGTCCGGCATCAGAATCAGCGGAATGTCATTGTTGAAGGTGAGAAAGTAGGGCAGAGCCGCCTTCATCTGCGTCCATTTCTCGATCTTCGAAGCCGGCTGCAGCATCACGACGTAGCTGGCCAGCACAAACCAGTAGAGCGGCAGGATGCGAAACGCTCGCCGGATATAGAACCCCGCCAGATCGACCTTTCCCGTCAGCCGTTCTTCCCGCAAAAGCAGGCCGGTGATCAGAAACCCGCTCAGCACAAAGAAAATGTCCACTCCCAGGTAGCCGTGGAAATGGCGCATAGGTGTGGGGAGCGCGTTGACGTGCTCGAAAACCACAAACAGCACGCTGAACGCCCGCAATCCATCGAGCGCCGGGTAATACGCCGGCAAAGCCTCCACCGGCTTCGACTTCAGGCTCCGAGGCGCTTCGGCCTTTGGGCTCGCAAGATCCTCTTCGCGCGCGGCGGCAACCAGTGGAGTCATCACGATCCCGATTCCTCCACGATGAACAAGGATTGACGTCCCGGCCCTGCCATAACCGCGCTAGCCGCCGGTCCCTCTTCCCTCATTTCGGCATGGGCGACGGCGGCCACTTGCACCGCGCAGGCCGTCCACAAAATCCATCCCACTTCGCCGTACACAATGTCGTTGAGGAGGCATTGCGCAAACAAAGCCACTAGGATCCCTTTCATCGCATCCTCGAAAGGTTGCTTAGTGGC
>JBAWFY010000354.1:0-2989 GCA_049592335.1 Occallatibacter sp. | reverse complement strand
TCCACATGGTGTGGGAATCTAGGACGAATTCCGGGCAGACCAGCGAGCGGATTTCCATGGAAACATATCACACTCATCGTGTGTAGACTCATAGTGGTCACCATTAAAGCATGGAGGGGTGGCCCCGCGTTCCGTTAAGTCTCGATTTGGCTCTACGTTGCGGAAGCTCCGCGATGAGCGGGGCTACTCTCAGGAGAAATTGGCGGAGCGGGCAGGTCTGCATCGCAATTACATCGGCGGGGTAGAACGCGGTGAGCGGAACGTTGCCTTAGAGAATATCGTGAAATTGGCAAAAGCTCTTTCCGTGTCGCCGAGAGAATTATTCGCGGATTTTCCATGAGCTCGACGTGCTATTTCCGCCGCCGGGCGATTTTAACTCACCAGCAGGCGCTCATAGTAGAAGGTGCCGATCAGTCTCTCCGAAGCGCGGGCTTTACGGCCCTGAGCGGACCCATCAAGTATCGTTCGTGCGGCCATGTAGTTCATCCCGCAACTTCTCCACAACGCCTTGAAGGTCCTCAATCGAGGGAATTTCGTCTCGTAGTGGCTCCGGCAGTTCACGGGTGACGCGATACGTGGAAACTCCGATCGGCTTGGCAATGTCGCGCAGGGCATATTCGGCAATCGGACTGCTATGGCTTTCACAGAGTAATAAGCCGATGGTGGGGTTGTCCGGCCCGGTGCGCAGAAGGTCGTCCACGGCGGAAAGATAGAAGTTGAGCTTCCCGGCCCATTCTGGCTTGAAAGGTCCCGTCTTAAGCTCTATAACGAAATAGCAATGGAGGCGCACGTGATAGAACAGCAAGTCCAGGTAGAACGGCTGGTCTCCTACCTCAAGCATTACCTGACTGCCCACGAAGGAAAACCCGCGCCCCAATTCCAACAGCAAATCACGGAGATGCATCAATAGTCCGCGCTCGATCTCGCGCTCTCGGGCAGCGGGAGCGACCGTCAGGAAGTCAAAATTGTAAGGGTCTTTAAGGATCTGCTCGGCAAGATCGGAGTCGGCTGGAGGGAGCGCTCGCTGAAAGTTCGTGAGGGCCTTCCCTTCCCGCTCATGCAGTCGGCTGGTGATCTGGTGGACCAGAACGTTTCGGCTCCAACCATACTCCACCGCTGCGCGCAGATACCATTCACGGGCCCCCCGGTTCTTAAGCCGGTCCAGCAGAACCCGCAGATGGCCCCAGGGCAAAAGTGCCACAAGCTGTGGCACTATTTCAGCATCCGGCCACGCTTCAGCTAAACTCCGCATGTACTTGAGATTGCGGGGACTGAAGCCCTCGACCCCTGGAAACTCTGCCCCGAGGTCTTTGGCTAGTCGGTCAATGACCTTCGCTCCCCAGCCTTCGACATCTTGACGCTGAAGAATTTCCCGCCCGATGGACCAGTACAGCACCACCAACTCCCGGCTCACTGCGAACGAAGCTCGCAGTCGGGCCGAATGGATGCGATCCTTGATCTCTTTGAGGAGTGCAGGATAGCCTGGCGGCGGTTGTAATTCTTTGGTCATCGCTCTCTCATAGGGTATGACACCTGGAATCCCGAGCGTCCACGCCACGGCTTGGAAGATGGTTGGCCGCCGCTGGTAGACGGCACAGGATGAAATTGAAATGGAGAATTCGGGCTGATCCCCCCACGGGTTCAGCCCGAGCGCCGCTCGGTTAATTTTGGTAGCAAATTGGTAGCATTTAGCGCCGATTGGGCCGATTTTGCCGACTCAGCCGACTCATAACCCCTTTGCCGTCAATAAAACGCCACTCGGGTCGTTCCATGGCATGGAAGAGGTCGTCGGTTCGATCCCGACCAGGTCCACCAATAAAACCAACAACTTAGCGGATACCCTTTCTTCCAGCTTGGCAGCATTTTGGCAGCAAATTTTCAACGGCCTTTCAAAGCTACTTCCCTGATCCCATTTCCTACAGCAGCCTCCCATACTGGCTTCCTCGTACCGAAGCTCAGCACCTTGGCCTTCTTCACAGTCGGCCTTGAGGCTGCCGGTCCTCCCTTGCCAGGACCGCCGCTCTTGCGCGTCAGTTCCTGATGAATGGAGTTCACCGTCGCCCGAACACCTTCTGGAAGTTGCTGCATGTAGACATCGGTCGTCGTGGCCGTTCGCGAGTGACGCAATACGCCCTGCACGTCCTTCACGTCGCCCTTCTTTCGAGCCAGAGTGGCGATGGTGCGCCGAATCACCTGGAACGTCAGTTTCGGCAATTCCAGTTCTTTGGCGAACCTATGCAGCACGCGCTTACGGTAGTTGCCCGAATCGATGAACCCACCGTTGCGTCCCGGAAAAATGAACCCTTCGGGGTCGTCTGCGGTAGGTCCATGCCAATGCTTCTTTTTCTTCTGTTCTTCGCGGCACTGCTCACGCCATACCTTCAGTTCTTCCGTCAGTTCGAAAGCAATCGGAATGGTCGTGAGGCTTCCTGTGGTCTTACCCCAGGAACGAATCTTCCCCTTGTAGGCGGTCTCTTCGATCCTGAGCGAAGAAGCTGCGGCATCGAAGCACTTCCACTTCAGTCCAAACAATTCACTGGGCCGAAGCGCATTGGTCATTTCGACTTCAAGCAAAATCCGGTCACGGCGTTCGAGACGGGACAGGACCGCTCGCAACTGATCCCAACTCAGTACGGTCTTGTCGGTCTCTCTTAGATGCGCCGGAACCTTGATCGTGCGTGCAGGATCTTTCCCGATGAAGTCCTGATCGACAGCCTCGGCAAAGATGGCCTGCAAGTACGCCCGGACTTGCAAAACGCGGTCACGAGAACGGGTTTGCGCCAGCCGATTGAGATGTGCCTGTAGAGAGAATTTGTCGATGTTTTCAAGGCGCGCGTCCCCGAACGTATCGACGAGATCAGCTTGAATCAGGTGTTTTTTCACCTTGGCTGTTTCCTCTCTCCAATCCGCCTCTTTCAGTGGCAGGTAGCGGTTGTTGACAAACCACTCGAAAGTGACCGAGCCGTTAACAACGGATTGATCGCCTACC
>JBAWFY010000353.1:0-2542 GCA_049592335.1 Occallatibacter sp. | reverse complement strand
CGCGCGCCGGTGGGCGACCGCTACGTGATCGAGGAGATGCAGAAGCACAATGCCGCGCTGGGCGGCGAGCAATCCGGCCACATTCTTTTCCCTCACCTGGCCACGACCGGCGATGGTCTGCTGACGGCGCTCGTGATTCTCGATCTCGTCACCCGCACCGGCAAGTCTCTCGACGATCTGACCGCCGATCTCAAAGTCTTCCCGCAAGTGATCGTCAACGTGAAGGTGCGCGAGAAGAAGCCGCTCGATACAATTCCGTCGGTCACAGAGACCATCCGCGCCGCCGAGGAAGAGCTGAAGGATTCGGGCCGCGTGGTCATCCGCTATAGCGGCACTGAGAAGTTGGCGCGCGTGATGATCGAAGCCGAGAGCGAAGAGGCCATGCAGCACCACGCGGAAGCCATCGCCGCAGCCATTCGCGAGGAACTCGGCGTCTGAAGCCATCGACCCTTAAACATTCGCGCTGCGCAGCTTGTACCATCGAACTATGCCCCGCTTCCCGCAAGGCCAGACGCTGCTTATCGACGCGGACGATACGCTCTGGGAAAACAACATCTACTTTGAGCGGGCAATTGCCGCCTTCATCGGCTTTCTCGACCACAAAGAGTACTCGTCGTCCGAAGTCCGCCAGACGCTGAACGCCGTCGAGAGAGAAACCATTCTCACGCACGGCTACGGCCTTTCGAGCTTCACGCACGCACTGGTCTCTTGCTTCGAACGCCTCAGCCCCGCGCCCGTCAGCGAGGATAAGCGCGAGCGCATCCGCGGCTTCGCGCGCGCCATCGCCGAACAGGAAATCGAACTGCTGCCGGGCGTCGAGGAGACATTGGCCGCGCTCGCGAGCCGCCATCATCTCATTCTGATGACCAAGGGCGACCATGCGGAACAGGCCGGCAAGCTGGCACGATCAGGACTCGCCGAGCTTTTCTCTTCGGTCGAGATTGTCGCGGAGAAGGACCCGGCGACTTATCGTGACGTAATCCTTCGCCAAAACATTGCTGCGCGCAGCACCTGGATGATCGGCAACAGTCCCAAGAGTGACATCAATCCGGCGCTGGCCGCTGGTCTAAATGCGGTCTTCCTTTTTCATAGGGACACGTGGGTCCTCGAGCACGCTGCGCTCGACGCCGCACCTGAAGGGCAGCATCTGATCGAGCTCGACGCATTCGCAAAACTGAAAGAGTTCTTCTGATTGCCCGAAGACGCGCTCAGAGCACCTCCAGCTCACCTGGAAATCCCGCGCTCCTATGAGAAACTAAGAATGCGGCAGTGAGTTTTCTTCGGGGCGGATGCATCAGCCCCCATCCCGCCCAAACTTTTTTGGACAATCGGCGCGAGGAGTCGGACGCCGCCGTTCGCCTTCGAGCTTAAGGACACGCAGGAACACAGGAACATGATCAGCGTCAGCAACATCACCATGCGCTACGGCACGAAGATCCTCTTCGAAGACGTCTCCACAACATTTACGCCAGGCCGCCGCTATGGATTGACCGGCCCGAACGGCGCCGGCAAGACTACCTTCATGAAGATTCTCACTGGCGAACTGGAGGCGCAAAAAGGCACTGTGGTGCGCCCACGCAAGCTCGGCGTTCTGCGCCAGGATCAGTTTGCCTTCGATGCTTACCGCGTCATCGACACCGTGATCATGGGCAACAAGCCCCTTTGGACCGCGCTCGAAGAGCGCGATCGCATCTATGCGAAGTCCGAGATGACCGATGAGGACGGCATGCGCCTGGGCGAGCTCGAAGGCGTGATTGGCGACGAAGATGGCTACACGGCCGAGAGCGACGCTGCCGTCCTGCTCGATGGGCTGGACATTCGCGAAGACTTGCACGATCGCAAAATGGGTGAGCTGCAGGGCGGCCAAAAGGTGCGGGTGCTCCTGGCACAGGCGCTCTTCGGCAAGCCGGAGGCACTGCTGCTCGACGAGCCGACCAACTACCTCGACCTCGACTCGATTCACTGGCTGCAGGATTTTTTGATGAACTACGATGGCACGCTCATCGCCATTTCGCACGACCGGCATTTCCTGAACTCTGTCACCACACACACCGCCGATATCGATTACCAGACCATCATTACCTACACCGGCGGCTACGACGACATGGTGATGGCCAAGACGCAGATTCGCTCGCGGCTCGAGTCCGAAAACGCCCAACGTGAAAAGAAGATTGCGCAACTCAACGAATTTATTGCCCGCTTTGCCGCCGGTACGCGATCGAGCCAGGTCACAAGCCGCCGTAAGGAAGTCGAGCGGCTGCAGACCAACGAGCTGGCGCGCTCGAATATTCAGCGCCCTTACATTCGCTTCGACCAGATGCGGCCCAGCGGAAAGCACGTACTGGAATTGAAGAATCTCGCAAAGTATTACGACGAACTGAAAGTGATCACTGGATTTACGGCGAACGTGCTGCGCGGCGAAAAGATCTGTCTGATGGGCCGCAACGGCGCGGGAAAGACCACGCTGTTGAAGTCCATGCTGGCAAATTTTCCCGGCCTCGCCGACAAGAATTTCACACTCGACTCCGGATCGGTCTTCTGG
>JBAWFY010000352.1:0-2036 GCA_049592335.1 Occallatibacter sp. | reverse complement strand
ATTGTGGCGAGTGACGCCGCCGGTCAGGTGAGCACTGGGATTCCTGCGGATGCGGCGACCTGCGCGGATTGCCTCTACGAGCTTTTCGATCCGGAAGACCGGCGTTACCGCTATCCCTTCCTGAATTGCACCAACTGCGGACCGCGGTACACGATTACGCGAAGCATTCCTTACGATCGCCCGCAGACTTCGATGGCGAAGTTCAAGATGTGCGAGGCCTGTCAGGCGGAGTACGACGATCCAACGAACCGGCGCTACCACGCACAGCCCAATGCGTGCGCCGTGTGCGGACCGCGGATTTGGCTGGCGGGGACGGACGGGGCGGAGATTCCTTCGGACGATCCTGTCACGGCGGCGATAGACAGGTTGATGACCGGAGAGATCATGGCCATCAAGGGCATCGGCGGCTTTCATCTTGCGGTCGATGCGACGAATGAGGCAGCGGTGATGCGTCTGCGCGAGCGCAAGCATCGCTACGGGAAGCCACTGGCCGTGATGGTGCGGGATATTGAAGCGGCGCGTGGGATTTGCGAATTGATCGGCGACGAAGAAGCGCTACTTTTGACTGTAGCGCGGCCCATTGTGCTCATGCGGCGGCGCGCGGGGTGTAGGATTGCCGATTCCGTTGCGCCGCGGATTCCGTGGCTGGGTGTGTTTCTGCCTTATGCGCCCTTGCAGCATTTGCTTTTTGCCGATGCGCGCGTTCGGGCTTTGGTGATGACCAGCGCCAACCTGAGCGAGGAGCCGATTGCGATCGACAATGACGAGGCGCTGGCGCGGCTTGGGAAGATTGCCGATGCGTTCCTCATGCACAACCGTGAGATCCTGCAGCGCTGCGACGACTCGGTGATGGCGCTCATTGACGGCGCGCCGCAACTGATCCGACGAGCGCGCGGATTTGTGCCGCTCTCTGTGCCGTTGCTGGCGAATATGGATGCGTCACCGCTGCTCGCTGTCGGCGGGCATTTGAAAAACGCTTTCGCTCTGTCGCGTGGACAGTTTGTCTATCAAAGCCAGCATCTGGGCGATCTCGAAAATATCACCGGCCTCAATTTCTTTCGCGAAGCGCTCGCGCACCTGATGCACACCTTTGAAATCGAGCCCGTTGCCGTAGCGCACGATCTGCATCCCGGCTATTTGTCCACCGCATGGGCGAAAGAATGGACCGCTGAGCGCAAACTCCCGCTCATCGCCGTGCAGCATCACCACGCGCACATCGCGGGCTGCATGGCGGAGCACGGCGTCGAGGATCCGGTGATTGGCTTGAGCCTCGATGGCACTGGCTACGGAACGGATGGCCGCATCTGGGGCGGGGAAGTGCTGATTGCACGTTTGGATGGTTTCGAGCGCTTTGCACATTTTGACTACGTTCCCATGCCCGGAAGCGAAGCCGCAATTCGCGAGCCATGGCGCATGGCGCTCGGCGCATTGCATGCGACGGGATTCGACGTGGAATCGCCTGAGGTGTTGGCCCTGCTCGGAGCGAAGGGTGAGGAAGTGCGCGTGCTCAAGCGCATGATCGAACGCGAGCTGAACACGCCGCTGACTTCGAGCTGCGGGCGCTTGTTCGATGCAGTCGCTGCGATCGTGCTGGGACGCGGCGTGGTCGATTACGAGGCGCAGGCGGCGATTGAGCTTGAAGGGCTCGCGGTGGATGAGCCAGACGATCTCGAATCAGGCTATCCACTGCAGTTGCATCTCGGCAATTGGCCCGCTCGCGAGGCAGCGAGAATCTCTGCAGCGCCGCTGTGGCGTGAACTGTTGAAAGACCTGGGCACGGGCGTGAGCAAATCGCGCATCGCCGCGCGCTTTCATACGGGTGTTGCCGCGGCATTCATCGCTGCGGCGAAGCTGGCTCGAGAGTTCACGGGAATTCAAAGTGTTGCGCTCTCAGGAGGCTGTTTGCACAATCGCCGTCTGGCGCGATTGCTGCGGACGAGACTCGAAGTGGAAGGCTTTCGGGTTTACCAGCATCGTAACGTCAGTCCTGGCGACGGCGGATTGAGTTACGGGCAAGCGGTGGTGGCGGCCGCGAT
>JBAWFY010000351.1:0-4542 GCA_049592335.1 Occallatibacter sp. | reverse complement strand
AGTAGGCGGTCACCCCAGCGACGTAGACCTGTCGCTGGGGACCCCGAAAGAAAAACGCCGCGCCGGGCGAAACGACGGTGCAGCTGGCTGGATTTTTGATCAGTGACAGCAATTCATTGATCGATGGAAAAGGGACGTCATGGTTGGACAGAGAATTCGCATTCGGTTGAAGGCGTACGACTACCGCGTACTCGACACCTCGACCGGAGAAATTGTGGACACGGCCAAGCGCACCGGAGCAACGGTGGCAGGACCGATTCCACTGCCGACGATCAAGAACAAGTATTGCGTGCTGCGCTCTCCCCACGTCGACAAGAAGTCGCGCGAGGAGTTCGAGATTCGCACGCACAAGCGGCTGATCGACATTCTGGAGCCGACGCAGCAAACAGTAGACGCGCTGATGAAGCTCGATCTGCCCGCCGGCGTGGACGTGGAGATCAAGGCATTTGAGAAATAGGCACCTGCGGTGCGGCAGCCGCGCCTGACGGCGCAAAGGTGCATCGCGAAAAGAAAAGCCCGCGCAGGGCCCGGCAGTGCGAGAGGAATTCATGCTCGCATGATGAGGTGAGAGAACAAATGGCAGTCACGGGGATTTTGGGAAAAAAGATCGGCATGACGCAGGTCTTCGACGAAAAGGGCGATGTGCACCCGATTACGGTGCTGCAGGCAGGCCCCTGCGTGATTACGCAGTTGAAGACGGCGGCCAGGGACGGATACGACGCGGCGCAGATCGGCCTCGTCGAATTCGTGAAGGCTTCGCGGATGACCAAACCGCAAACGGGACATTTGGCGAAGGCCGAGGCTCCGCCGGTGAAGCTGATCAAGGAAGTGGATGTCGAAGCTGCAACCGATGGCGTCGGGGAGAGCAAGGCTGGCGATCGTGTGCTGGTGGACATTTTCGCCGATGCGAAGTTTGTGGACGTGATCGGCACTTCGAAAGGCCGCGGATTTTCGGGTGTCGTGAAGCGGCATCATTTTGGCGGCGGACCCAAGTCGCACGGACACATGTTCCAGGTGCAGGGTTCGATCGGTGCGTCAAGCTTTCCGTCGCGGGTCTTTCCCGGCCAGCGCATGCCGGGACATTTTGGGACCGATCAGGTGACGGTGCGCAACCTGCGCATCCGCGGCATCGATCTCGACGAGAATCTGCTGATGGTTGAAGGGGCGGTGCCGGGACCGCGCGAGGGTTATGTGCTGATCTCGAAGGCCAAGGCCCCGCCGCGCGAGCGCCGTGGCTTTGCCGGATCAACCACGGTCGATCCGTTGAAGGCTTCGAAGAAGGCAGTGAAGAAGAAGTAAGGACTGGCCGTCCAGGCAAGGGCGCCTTGGGGCGCATGAGATTTGAGTCGGAGGGAGTAAGCCTCCGGCGAAAGAAGAACACGATGGCAAAAGTGGATGTAGTGAATTTGAGCGGCGAGAAGGTGGGCACAGTGGATCTGGCCGATGCCGTCTTTGCGCCGGAACAGGTGAACGAGGCTCTCCTGTGGGAGGCGGTGAAGCACTATCGCGCTTCGCTGCGCCAGGGCACGCACGCCACCAAGAACCGCAAGCTGGTTGCGGGTTCGGGCAAGAAGCTGTGGAAGCAGAAGGGCACGGGCCGCGCGCGTATCGGTTCGGTTCGGTCGCCTTTGTGGCGTCATGGCGGCACGGTGCACGGACCGCAGCCCCGCAGCTACGAGTATCCCTTCCCGCGTAAGAAGCTGCTGGGCGCGCTGCGCTCGGCGCTGGCGTCGAAGCTCGCCGATGGAAAACTGACCGTCGTCGACTCGCTCGAGATTGCGGAAGGCAAAACCAAGCTCTACTTTGAGGCGTTGGGCAAACTGGGCGTGACGCGTTCGGCGCTGATCGTCGAAAACGGCAAGACTCTGAGCGAAGGTTTGCTGCGCGGATCGCGCAATTTGCAGAGCGTGGAACTGGTGCTGAACAACGAAGTGCATCCCTACGATCTGCTGCGCTACGACACGGCGATCTTTTCCAAGGCGGCGATCGAGGAACTGGCGAAGGCTTTGGTGAAGACCGTTTCGACGCGCAAGGTTCCGAACAGCGCCACCAAGGAGGCTGCGTAATGCCGACACTTTATACCGTCATTCGCCGTCCGGTGATCACCGAAAAGGGGCTGGGCGTAAAGGAAACGGAGGGCACGCTGGTGTTCGACGTCGCTCCCGAGGCTACGAAGACCGAAGTGAAGCAGGCCGTCGAAGCCCTCTTCAAGGTGAAGGTGGCTGCGGTGCGCACCGCGAATTTCGCCGGCAAGGAACGTCGCCGCGGCAAGTTTTCTGGCTACAAGCCGGATTGGAAAAAAGCGTACGTGAAGCTGAAGGCCGGAGAGAAGCTGCCGGAGTACGTGAGCAATCTGTAGAGACAGCTACTAGTTATCAGCCTTCAGCTTTTCCGCGCGAAGGCGAATGCTGAGGACGAACGCGGAAGTTGAGTTTGAGCAGGACGAGCTGAAGGCTGAAGGCTGATAGCTCGTTAAGGAAAAAACGATGGCAATCAAGACATACAGACCGATCACGCCGACGCTGCGGTTTCAAACCTCGCTCGCGACCGATGATCTGACGGCATCGAAGCCGCACAAGCCGCTCGTGACGACGCGTAAGCGCACCGGCGGCCGCCGCAACTCGGGCGATCTGACCATCCGCCACCACGGCGGCGGGCACAAGCAGAAGATCCGCGCCATCGACTTCAAGCGCGAGAAATATGGCGTGCCGGGCAAGGTGGCGACGATAGAGTACGATCCCAACCGGTCAGCTCGTATAGCTTTGGTGAGCTACGCCGACGGCGAGAAGCGCTACATCCTCCAGCCGGTAGGCCTCAAGGTGGGAGCCACGGTCTCCTCGGGCCCCGAAGCCGACATTCTGGTGGGCAACGCGCTGCCGCTCAAGAACATTCCCGCCGGCACCACGGTGCATGCCATCGAACTGCGTCCCGGCAAGGGTGCGCAGATGGCGCGTTCGGCGGGCGCGCAGGCGCAGCTGGTGGCCAAGGAAGGCGATTACGCGCTGCTTAAGCTGCCTTCGGGTGAAACGCGTAAGGTGCTCGTCGAATGCATGGCGACCATTGGCCAGGTGGGCAACACCGATCACGAAAACGTGTCCATCGGTAAGGCCGGCCGCAATCGCTGGAAGGGTATCCGGCCAACCAACCGCGGCGTGGCAATGAACCCGGTCGACCATCCGCATGGCGGCGGCGAGGGCAAGACCTCCGGCGGACGCCATCCGGTGACGCCGTGGGGCCAGCCGACGCGCGGCTACAAGACGCGCAACAACAAGCGCACTGACGCCATGATCGTCAGCCGCCGGGCGAAGTAGGAAAGCGGCTGCTAGCTACTAGCTTCTAGCTACTAGCTAATGGGTTGCGAGGTAAGAGATTTCGGGCAATAGCCGGCCGATCGCGAGAGCGAGAAAAGCTAAGAGCTAGCGGCTAGAAGCTAGGAGCTGTTTTTATGGGACGTTCGACAAAGAAAGGGCCGTTCGTGGACTCGCACCTCATGGTGAAGATTGAGGTGCTGAACCGGGCCAACGACAAGAAAGTGGTGAAGAGCTGGTCGCGGCGCTCGACGATCTTTCCCGAGTTCGTCGGCCACACCATCGCGGTGCACAACGGCAAGAAGTTTGTTCCCGTGTACGTGACCGAAAACATGGTGGGTCACAAGCTGGGTGAGTTTGCGCCTACGCGCACCTTCAAGGGACACACCGGCGGATCGAAGGCTGCGGCGCCGGAAGCCGCGGCCAAGCCGGCGTGAGGAGACAGCTTCTAGCCGTTAGCTTCTAGCCCCTGGCTGAACCGGGGGAGAACAAGCGGTCGAGCTGAAAGGGATTTGCCAGGCTGGCGAGCGCGAGCGACCCCTGGTACGAAGCGAGCTAGAGGCTAGTAGCTAGAAGCTAATAGCTGGTTTTCAGGAAGGCATGAGTATGGCGGTTCAAACAAAGGAATACCGGGCCGAGGCGAAGTTTCAGCGCGTGTCGCCACAGAAGGCGCGGCTGGTGCTGGAACTGATCAAGGGGCGTGGTGTGCAGGAGGCGCTGGATACGGCTGCCTTCACCAAGAAGCGCATTGCTCCTGTAGTGCACAAGCTGCTGACATCGGCGATCGACAACGCCAAGTATGTGGCGGGCGAGCAGGGCATCGATCTCGATGTGGATAATCTCTACGTCAAGAATGCGATCGCGAACGACGGGCCGCGCATGAAGCGCATTCGTCCCGCGCCGATGGGCCGCGCATACCGCTATCAGCGCCGGCTCACGCATATTGTGCTCTCGGTGGCCGAGCGCGAATCGGCGCATGGACTGGTGACCAGGGTCGAGGAGCCGGCGGCTGCGCCTGCGTCCGAGCCCGCGACGACTAAGAAGGCAGCGCCCGCGAAAGCGGCAGCGAAGAAGGCTGCACCCAAAGCTGCGGCGAAGAAGCCGGCGGCAAAGAAAGCAGAGCCAAAGAAAGCGGCGAAGAAATCCAGGTAGGCGGTTTGCGCGGCGGAAGGTGCGCCACGCGGAAGAGGATTTGAGAGGAAAAGTATGGGACAGAAAGTCCATCCTTATGGAT
>JBAWFY010000350.1:0-6123 GCA_049592335.1 Occallatibacter sp. | reverse complement strand
ATCATGCTCAGTACAGTCGTTGCTTTGCAAATTTACCGCCGCTCGAAATCGCGCATTCGACGCGTAGCAGCTAAATCGAAAGGATGAACATTGAAGCTCGTGATTGCATCTGACCACGCCGGATTTGTGCTCAAAGAAGAGCTGCGCGAAAGCCTCGCCGCCGGCCATGAGATCGTCGACCTGGGTGCTTTTGTTTGCGAGCCGGAAGACGATTACCCTGACTTCGGCGAGAAGGTGGGCGAGGCGGTGCGAGCGGGCGTAGCTCCGCGCGGCATCGTGATCTGCGGTTCGGGCGTAGGCGTGTGTGTCGCCGCGAACAAGATTCCAGGCGTGCGCGCGGGAATTTGCCACGACACCTACTCCGCGCACCAGGGCGTGGAGCACGACGACATGAACGTACTGGTGCTGGGCGCGAGAATTATTGGCTCCGCGCTGGCGCTTGAGCTTGCCAACACGTTTCTTGGCGCTGTATTCCAGGCCAAAGAGGGCCGGTTCGCGCGGCGGTTCAACAAGGTGAAGGCGATCGAGGCCAAGTACATGCGCGCGTGATTCGCGAACCACAACCAACATGTTTCCTTTCGATGCGATTCTCTTCGATGTAGGCGGAGTGCTATTGACCAACGGCTGGGACCGTGCGGAACGCGCGGCCGCCGTGGCGCGTTTCGGCCTCGATGCACAGGAGCTCGATGCGAATCACTTTGCCGTGATGGAGCCCTGGGAGCGCGGCGAGATCGACCTGAATCAATATCTGGACGCAGCTGTGTTCTATGAGCCGCGCACTTTCTCGCGCGATGAGTTCGTCGCTTTCATTTTTGCACAGTCACAGCCGCTGCCCAATGGGGCTTTGTCCGTTCTGGCGGAGCTTGCGGCGTCCAATCCCTGCGCATCCAATCAATGTCTGATCGGCGCCCTGAACAACGAAGCGCGCGAGACGAATGAGTACCGCTTCAGCCACTTCGGCCTGCGCCGGTATTTCCGGGTTGCGTTCAGTTCGTGCTACGTGGGACTGCGTAAGCCGCAGCCGGCAATCTACCGCCGCGCCCTCGACATTCTGGGCTGCACGCCGGAGCGAGTGCTTTTCATCGACGATCGCGCGGAGAATGTGGAAGGCGGGCGGGCTGCAGGGATGAAGGCGATCCGGTTTACGGGCGAGAGTGAATTGCGGGCAGAACTGAAGGAGCTGGGAGTGCTTTGAAGGCAGCTATCAGCTTTTAGCTTCTAGCCGCCAGCTTTTCCGTGCCGGGTTCAAATCTGCGCCATCGCTCCCTGATTCAGCGCTTCCACGCCTTTGCTCTCTGGCGTGCGCGATCCAGCACCAGGCGCAAGAGATAAATAAAAACCAGAATATTGATGACGAGCAGGCCGGTTTTTAACCATGTGACGTTGCGAATAATTTCGAATATCTCCCAGGGCAAAAACGATGCGGTAATCGCGAGAGTCAGGAACTCGCCCCAGGCTTTTTCAAGATAGAGGCCGATGCCTTCGATGAGAGTGACGGTTGCGTAGCAGTCGGAGACAAAGCCGATGCGGCGCAGCAACGGATCGTTCACGAGCGCAGCCTTGTCCAGGACGAAATAAACCAGGCGCGATTCGGGATTGAAGCGCAGATGGCGCGCGAGAAGATCGATTTGGTCGGCGATATCCTTGTGCAGCAGATGGTGCGCGCCCACCCCGATGGCGAAAAACAAAAGCGCATAGAGAAACTTATAGATCGCGATGAGAAGCAGCAGGCGATTGCGACTCTGTGGCCGTGCGCGGGATGGTTGACGGGAACGAGCCATGCGGCTGAGTGAATCGCTGCTCCAAGGGTACATGATGAAAACGGCGAACAGTGAACAGCTCATGGTTGACGGCTCACAGCACGCCAGCGCCGCTCAGTAGATTTTGAAGCTTCCGCTGGCGTGCAACATACTCATCAAATAGAGCATGCCGTCGTAGTAGCGCTGTTCGCCGCTCGGCACGGGCATATTCCACAGGGCGTCCACGAATGCCTTGGCGTTCGGCCCATCGGTCGCTGCCAGGCTGCCCACGGCCGTGGTTGCCGTCAGGCCTGGCGAGTGGTTTTGAATGAGCGGCTGTCCGTCCACCGTGTAGTTGTCGGCGAACTTGTCGATTCCCTGGCCGATGAGGAATTTCTGCATGTGGTCGCTGAGTGTTCGCTCGTCCGGGTCTTTGTGCCACCACGAGTAGTCCACGCTCCAGTTACTGATGCAGCGCCAGGCGTCGTAGGCAAATGCAGACGGCTTTCCGTTCCAGCCGATTGCGGATGAACCGTCGAAGTTGCTCTGATCCGGCGTGAGCCCAGTCGCGGGATCGGTCACCTTTACCAGGAAGCCCCGGCTGACGTCGGCCGCCTTGGCCCAGAACGCGCGGTCTTCTTCCGGCCCCCAGCGCGACCACAACTCGTAGAACGCGGGCAAGTGATACGAGGCATCGGTATCGCCGTCTGGATAGTTGGGCACGAATTTGATCATGTTGTATTCTTCATCGACCATGGGCCCGATAGTTTCCTTCTCCGGGCCGCGCGGCCGATGGTACCACTGCAGCGGTTTGCCGCTCGCCTTGGCTTGCTCCTCCATGTGCCGGGTTGCCGGGCTGGGCCACGGATGGTCGGGCTCGACGAACGGCGGATCGTCAGGATGAACGCGGAACGGACCAACGCCCGACAACACAGGATGATGGCGCATGCCGCGGAGAATTTTGTCAGCTTCGGCCTGGTAGTCGTAAATTCCTTTGCCGTTGCCCCAGCGATGCGATGCGAAATAGAGGGCCATCACGAAATACGATTCGCCGTCGGGCGCTGCTCCGGTCGAGCGCGGCGTGCCGTCGGTGTTCATGGACCAGGCAAAGTATCCCACCGAAGGATCTTTCGGATCGGTGACGAGCATGTAAGTATGCGCCCAGTTCCAGATGGCGTCGAACTCGCGCTTGCGGTTCAACTGGACCGCAATCATCATCCCGTAGCTCATACCTTCGGTGCGTGCGTCGTTGTTGTTCCAGTCGGTGATGTAGGCCAGGGTTCCGTTTCCGTTGGCTCCGGTCTCGAAGTAGACGCGCTCATCCTGACCGTCGCCGTGGAAGAGCTGCCTGAAGGCTTTATCGATCTTCCCTTTCGTCTCCTCGGGCGATTGACCGGCCTCGGCGAAGAGGTCGCGGTAATGGCCGGTCTTGAAGGCTCCGTCGCCGTCGCCGGGATAGCGTTTGATTTCGCCTGGAGGGGCGTTCACATGCGGAGGCCGCATGGCGATGCCCCCGCGCGTGGCGGTGACCGTCGTGCTCCAGTCTCCCGACTGCGTGCCCATGGTCAATACAATTGAATTCCCGTCTTCGGAAATGGTTCCACGATACATGAGCGTGTACTGGGTGCCCTGGTAATCGGTAGTCAGCCAGAATGCGACGTTTTTGCCATAGATTTTTCCGTCGTGAATCGCAGCCGCAGCGGTCGGAAACCCATCCACGCTTCCGGTCAGTGTGTTCCCGTTAACGGTGAAGTGGAAGATCAGCGGGATGCTCGATCCCTGGTAGTCGAACGAGCCTCTCCAATCGCCATTCACGTCCGCAGCCCGTGCAGCCGGCAGCGCCAGCGCCAGAACAACCAAGCCCGCCCATCGCACGAGTCTTCTCATCTGCTCCTCCCGAATGGTCCAGTGTGTCATTCCACATCTTACCGGGCGAGCCTGAGCTGAGCCATACCGGTGTAGGCTGGTGACAAGCGGTACTTGCACAGTTTGGTGAAACGCGAACCCGATTTTCGCGCGCTCCGGAGAAAATTCCGATGACGGGAAACCCCGACGGGCAGACCACCTTGCCCACGATTGCCGAGATTGAAGAAGCTCGGAGATTGGTGGGCGGCATCATGCCTCCGACTCCTCAGATCGTCTGGCCGTTGTTGTGCGAGCGGCTTGGCGCCGAGGTTTGGGTTAAGCACGAGAACCACACTCCTACCGGAGCTTTTAAAGCGCGCACGGCCGTGGTTTATGCGGCGGAGTTGTTTCGAGCATCGCCAGCTATCAGTGGATTGGTGACAGCAACTCGCGGCAACCACGGCCAATCGGTAGCTCTGGCGGGCCGGAGATTCAATGTCCCGGCCAATATTGTTGTGCCTCACGGGAATAGTGCGGAGAAAAACGCTGCGATGCGCGCCCAAGGCGCTCATCTCATCGAGTTTGGCAGCGACTATCAGGAAGCCAAAGAACACGCTCAGTCGTTAGCCGAAGCCAACGGTTGGCACATTGTGCCGTCGTACCATCGCGACATCGTAAAGGGCGTCGCCACGTATTGGCTGGAATTTTTCGCTGCCGTTGCCGATCTGGATGTTGTATACGTGCCTATCGGCCAAGGCTCGGGCATCTGCTCCTGCTGCGCGGTGCGCAATGGCTTGAATTTACGAACCAAGGTGGTGGGGGTCGTGGCCGATGGCGCTCCTGCATACGCACTTTCGTTCGAGGCGGGCCGTAAGATCGCAGCCCCGGTAACCACGCTTCTGGCAGATGGAATGGCTTGCCGCTTGCCCGACGACGCATCGCTTGAAATCATCCTTCAGAACGTCGAGTCGATCGTACGCGTGAGCGAAGAAGAGATTCGTCGCGCAATGAAGATCTATTTCACCGATACGCACAACGTTGTTGAGGGAGCGGGTGCGGCGGGATTAGCCGCGGCGCTTAAGGAAAAACACGTGCTCAGGGGAAAGCGGATCGGATTGGTCGCCACGGGCGGCAATGTGGATCACGACGTCTTCGCGAGAGTCCTCGAAGATCGAGATCCGATGGCATGTTTGTCGTGAATCGATCCGGCTTCTAACGCTTCAAGCGCAACAGCGCATCCCGGTCCAGCGGTTCGCCGTCGAGAAGGACGGTGGAGATGCGGCGCGCATTCCAGACGTTGGCGCTGGGGTCGGCGTCGAGGACGAGGATATCAGCGCGGCGGCCGGGGGCGATGAGGCCAAGCTCGTTCCATCCAAACTGGAGCGCGTAGTTGTTGGTCGCGGCGGCCAAGGCCTCGCGCGGGGAAAGTCCCATGCGCACGAGAAGCTCGAGTTCGGTGTGCAGCGAGACGCCGGGCATGGTGCCCATGGCGTCGGCGCCGGAAGCCGCCAGGTAGTGAGGCATGTCCGCGAAGATGGTCTGGTTGATGCGCCAGAAGCGAAGGGCGGCGAGAGCGGCCTTCTTTTGCAGGTCCTCTTCCATCCAGTGCTGCCCGGTTGCGGGCAGGCGGCGCGTCCAGTTTGGCAGCGGGTACATCATCTCGCCAGTGGCGGGATCGGAGGGATGAAACATGCGGCCGGGATCGAGAAGAGAAGCGATTGGTTCCTTCCACAGATTGCGATGCTCGGGCAGGTTGACGTAGTAGAGACTGAAGGCGGGCATGAGCGCGGTGTGGTGCGAAGCCAGAAACTGCGCGTATTTGCGCAGGCGCAGATCGGTGGGCGAAACGTGCTCGGAGTAGTCGTAGGCGGTCATAGCAGCCGAGCCGTCGGGATCGTCGATGAGCGGGCGCTGCAGTTCGTCAGGGACCACGCCAAGGACGTAGCGGTCCATCTCGGGCAGAGCGTCGACGCCGGCCTCGATGCCCACGCGATACGGCGTGGCGCCGAAGATGCCGTAGGTGATGAGGCCCATCTGGTGCGCGCGGGCGACGATCCACTGGGAGTTTGCCGCAGTGAGATGCGACGTGAGCAGAAGCACGCGGGTTCCGAGGCGCGTGGTGTCGGCCATTTGCCGCGCCGTATCCTGCGGCGTGAGCTCGGTGGGATGCGCGCCTTCGTGAAGTTTTGAGACCCACTCCGGTTGCCGCGCCAGCAGACTCCAGTTGTCGGTGATGCCGATGGTGTCGATGGGGTAGATGTGCGGCGCGGGATGCGCGCTGGCATCGATGAAACCGCGCTCGGCGTCGGCGCGGGCAACCACCGTGGTGACGCCCATGTAGAGATTGGCCTGGGCCTGAGCCTGCGAGTTCAACCCCGCATAGCCATCGATGAGGCCGGGGATGAGGAATTTTCCTGTGCAATCGACGACGCGCGCGCCTTTGGGAATCTGCATCTCGCTGCGAGCGCCGACCGCGACGATTTTGTCGGCTTCGATGACGACGATCGCATCGTGCAGGTCGCGGGCAGAGCGTCCCCAA
>JBAWFY010000349.1:0-2474 GCA_049592335.1 Occallatibacter sp. | reverse complement strand
GGTCGCCCAGGTCGAGCAACTTATAGAGCGCAAATCCCTGCTCGCCCACCGCGTCCAGCCGCACATAAATCTGGAGGCGCTGTCCCTCCTGCTGCAGCGTGGCAAATCCAGCTTTGCCCTGGGCGCGAATGGCCATGATGCGGCCCACGACCGCCACGTTGACCCGCTTGGCCTCAAGCTCTTCGCCCGTGGCCTTGTCATATGCAGCGCGCACGGCGGGCAGCGGCGTTGCCGTCTGGCCCTGCGCCGCGGGAAAGCGATTGGGATACGCCGCCTGCCCCAGCTTTTCGATCTCGCGAAGCTTCTCCTGGCGCAGCGCAAATAGGTTTCGTTCAAACTCCGACTCGAACTCCATGTTTCCTTTTCCAAAGATGATGGAAGGGTCCAACCGCCAGTATAGCGGCTGTTTGAGCACCCTTGTCAGCGGGAACGCCGCCGTTTCAACCGACACTCGCAACCGGCCGGTCTCGCCGTGTATAACCACGATGGTGCCCTACCATCGTCCCATCCCGGAGCGGAAGTCGCGCGACGGCAAAGACAGCGCGGGCGGCGGCATGTTCAACGCCTGGGTGCAGGCCGAAAAGCTGATGCAGATCGCCATGATGCTGCCCTCGGCGGGATTCATCGGCTGGCTCGCCGGCTATGGCCTCGATCGCTGGCTGCATCAGACGTGGATCGGCACCGCTGGCGCCATCTTCGGCATCATCGCGGGTCTCGTCGCAGCCGTGCGCATGGCCATCGCGTACAGCGCCGACCCCGCCTCGAACTCCAAAATTGAAAAATCGGACGAAAACGGGAACCACAACGACGCCGAAGACTCGGGCAAGACCTCATGAGCGACGAATTGCCCATCCTTTCCGGCCTCACCGACGCGGACCTCGAGAATCTTCTCCACCGTGCCATCCGCAACACATTGATTCTCGGCGGCATTGCATCGCTCGTGGTGTGGATTGCAGCGAGCTGGCGCGACGCGGCCATGCTCGCCACGGGCACTGCCATTTCGGCCGCCAGCCTCACCGAGTGGCGCCGACTGGCCCGTCTGATTGCGGCCAAAATCGAGAACAAGCAGGCCCCTCCCGGTGCGGCCTTCGCCATCCTTTTCTTTGTGCTCCGCCTCACAATCTTCGCGGGGGCCATTTATGTTAGCCTGAGATTTCTCCGTGGCTCTGCGGTCGCGCTTCTCTGCGGGCTGGCTTTAGCCGTCCTCACGCTGGTGTGGGAAGCGCTGCGGTTGCTTCGCAACTGACCCGGAACCCGGTGGCCGCCCCTTTTGCCGCGCGGCTTTTGCGGCGCGGGCGGAGAATTCTTCAAGCAGAAAGATTCGTCACTTCCATGCAGATCCTTGGAATCACGCATTTCTTCAATCTGATCTTCGGCGCATTTTTTGGCTGGCTGATGCAACTGGTGGGCATTCATCCCGCGCACCCCGCCGCGCCCATCAACGACACCTTCGCCCTCGAGATGCTGGTCGCCTTAGGCCTCATCGCCTTCTTCGTCCTGGTGCGGCTCACACTCTCGGCAGAGAATCCCGGGCCCGCGCAGCACGTCGCCGAAATGATCCACGAGTTTGTGGGCGGGCAGGCAGAATCGGTCATCGGGCACGGTTATGAACGGTTCCAGGCCTTCGTCACCTGCGTGCTGTTGTTTATCCTGCTCAACAATCTCATCGGACTTCTCATCGGTTTTCACGGCGTGGAAACGCCTACCAGCGATCCGGCCGTGCCGCTGGGCATTGCCGTGCTCACATTCCTTTATTACAACTTCCATGGCTTGCGCGTGCACGGCCCCGTCGGCTACTTGAAGCAGTTTACCGGGCCCATCTGGTGGGTTTCTCCGTTGCTCTTCCCGGTCGAGATCATCTCGCACCTCGCCCGCATGATGTCGCTCACCATTCGTCTTTATGCCAACATGCTGGCCAGCGATCTGCTCACGCTGATCTGCTTTTCTATGATTCCCGTGCTAGCGCCTGCTGGATTTCTCGCTCTGCACTTCGGAGTTGCGGTCATCCAGGCTTATGTTTTCATGCTGCTTGCGATGATCTACCTCGGAATGGCGGTGTCGCACGAGCACTAAAGCTGTGTCACAGCACACGTCCAAGACGAGGAAAAAGTTCCGCCGGAGAGCGCTTCCGCTCCGGGCAAACGGAAAAGGCCGCAAGCGTGAGGGGGCCAGCACGGTGAGCCTCAACCACCCACTGGCGGTCAATTTCTAGGAAGCAGGAGAACTATGCGGAAACTTCAATATGTGTTTATGGCTTTGGCTGCGCTTTGCTTTGCCATGCCGGCCTTTGCCGATGGCGGCTCAGCTGTAATCAACATGGCTCCGATTGGCGTCGGCCTCGGCATGGGCCTGGCTGCGGGTCTCTGCGGCCTGGGTCAAGGGAGGGCCGTTGGCTCGACCACCGAAGCTCTGGCGCGCAACCCCGGAACGCGGCCTGCGCTGATGACCTTCCTGATCATCGGCCTCGCCTTCAT
>JBAWFY010000348.1:0-4126 GCA_049592335.1 Occallatibacter sp. | reverse complement strand
GATCACCGATGAGGTTGTGCAGGCGGCTGCGCGCGGCGCTGGCCTGGTCGACGGCAGTGACGCTTTTCATCCCATGTGGCTCACCGATTTCCCGATGTTCGAGTACGACCTGGCCACCGGCAAGTGGGTTCCCGCGCACCATCCCTTCACCGCGCCCATTGAAGCCGATATGAAAAATCTTGTGGCCGATCCGGCCTCCGTGCGCGCCAACTGCTACGACTTGGCGATGAACGGCCTCGAGCTCGGATCGGGCTCCATCCGTATCCATCGCAAAGACGTGCAGCAGGCGATCTTTCAGGCGCTCGGCATCAGCGACGAAGAAGCGCGCGCGCGCTTCGGGTTCTTCCTCGACGCGCTTGAGTACGGCACGCCTCCGCATGGCGGCATCGCGCTGGGCCTCGACCGCATCGCCATGCTGCTGGCCGGCGCGGCCAATCTGCGCGAAGTCATCGCCTTCCCCAAAACCGCCAAAGCCATCGACCTGATGGCCGAAGCGCCCACGCCAGTGAGTGAGCAGCAGCTGAAAGAGCTGCACATTCGCGTGGCGCTGAAGAGCTGAGATCGGTCAGCCGTCCTGCAGGTGTTCAGCCTCGGCCGGGATGTCCGCCGGCAAGGTTTTATTGCTCCTCCAGCCACAGAGAGGTTGCATGGGCGCAAAATTGCGGTTTCTTGAGGAATTCGCAACTTTGAAGGTCGCGGTCCCGGTAAGTAAACAAAGTAGAGACAACTTACGCGGTGGACTCCGCGAGCCGGACGCCGTCGTCGCTGCCATTCGACGCACAATCTTTCGCCGCGGGCCGGCATCGCTGCAAATAGACCCAGAGATAAAAGCAGCTG
The DNA here is from genome assembly GCA_049592335.1 of Occallatibacter sp. Lineage (GTDB taxonomy): Bacteria > Acidobacteriota > Terriglobia > Terriglobales > Acidobacteriaceae > Telmatobacter. Next base: position 3,289 of record JBAWFY010000348.1, on the reverse strand, counting down.
AGCAAAAGCAGTGTCAATGGCACCGGCACGCTGAACAGCGCCGCCACGGCTCGGCCGTGGAGCGCCTGTGCAGAAAGATGCCGATGCTGGACGCCCAATAAAACGACGCTCCAGAAAAGCTCGCCCGTCACCGCAAGCGCCAGCGCGCCAAGCACCAGGGCCATCCAGCGTCGTCTCCCGCCCTCCGCCCACAGTAGGGCGCAGCCGGGCACGATCAGGATCAGCAGCTTGGCGTCGTACATGCGGTGATAGACCGGCAGCAGAGTGAGCGATGCCACAGCCGCCAAGCCCAGCCAGGCGGTGGTCCGCTCCGGCTTGGCTCGCAAGGTTGCGACTCCCCAAAGCAGCAGCAATGGCGTGACCAAAGCCACACTGGCTAAGTCATAGAAGCGCGGCTCGTCCCAAAAATTGCTCAACATCGCCTGCAGGCTCGTGATCGCACAGGTACCGTGCTCGACCGCGGCGGCAGGTCCAGGATCGTCGATGCCTCCATGAATCGTGAAGGCCCGCAGATTCTCCCGCATCTCCAGGAACCAGTGGGGTGAGACATGCCAGGTCCATAGCAGGACAGGCAAGCTCAAGGCTACTGTCAGGGCCAGCGATTGCCAGGCGCGACGGCGCAGTCTGCCGCCGGCCAGCAGAAAAAAGTGCCACACCAGTCCCGAGTCGTGCGGCTTAAGCGCCAAAGCCAAAACCATGCAGAAGACTCCTGCGCCTTCCCATCGCTCGAGCAGAAAACAACCGGCCGCCACGCCCACCAGCCCCACGTCCAGGCATCCTGGACTGTTATAAAAAAGCAACGGAAAACTCAGCATCAGCGCCATTCCAAGAAGCGCGCCGCCGAGCGTTGGGGCATAGCGGGAAGCAAGCACCCACATTTGAACGGAAGCGAGTAGAAAGCATGCTGCGATAGCACCGATCCAGAGCACCTGTGCCAAGCCCAGAGGCAACAGAGCGAAGGGCAGCGTAACGGCGAATTCTGAAGGGGGATAAACATTGCGCGTGGCAACCATGATTTGCCTGTCATCGTCAGGCGGGTAGCTTGCGCCGCCAGCCCGGAAAAGACGCCGTACATCGTTTTGGCTGTAAGGATCGCACCCCTCCAACAGGCAGCGGGAACTGTTGTAGGCAAGCCGGAAATCCAGCATGGGTCCAGGCGAAACCGATGCTTTGGCAAGGGCGAAGAGAAGAAAGACCAGCGCTCCCAGCGACAACAAATACATTCCATCTCTTCGTGCGCCGGTCATAAATTATTCTTCTCTCCGTCAAGTTAGGCGGCACGCTTTGTTCACTCAAGCGGGGGCAATGGATTCATCTTACGCCACGCTGCGAACATGAATTCAGCGGCGCAGAATGGGTTGATCGGTGGCGATCCAAAGCCTAAGCGCAGAGGACGGTTGAACGAACCCCGGAAGCGGCCTGCACTCAGAGCCCTCGCGCCTTGGGCCAAACCCCGCATGTATGGTATATTTTTCAAGGTGCGGGGCTGATTTTTTCCCGTTCACGCCGCCTGAACAACCTCTCTCCCGCGGCGTTCCAACCTCAAGGACGCGTAGCTCAACTGGCAGAGCATTCGGCTCTTAACCGACAGGTTGAAGGTTCGATTCCTTCCGCGTCCACCACCATTGCATGGAGCAGATGCTCGCTCATCGGCTCGCACAAGTCCCCATTCCACGGAAGAACCTGGCCGGATCATTCGACTCGCCTGCGCGGGCACTTGTCGGCGCGTAGGGACTGCAGGTCGCCATCGGATTCCTCGAAAGTCGTACCGGCGAGCCTCAAGCTGGTGATTCAGGAGTGCGCCGGTCAATGGGAAACTAGGAGCCAGTTACCGAAATTTTGAAGCCCGCTGATGTCCTAGCCCAAATGGGAGCGCATCAGCGGGCTTCGTTTCATGAGACCACACCGCGAAAATATCCTGCGCAGAACACTGCAGTCGGTAAGAGCGGGAGTCTTTTACACAACAGAAAGGGGCTGCTCCTTCGAGCAGCCCCTTTGGTCGGTGATTCGTACTTTGCGGCGAAGCCGCGTCTGGCCCACCGCAGGTGGCTACGCCGGCGACGGTGAACCCTCCGGGAAACTTCCCGGTCCGCGCTGGCCCTCGGGTTTGAGAACCTGCTGCGGGCTGCCGTCGCCGTCGTTGGGCGAGGCCAGGTTCGAGCGCATCGGGGGCAGTTGCTTGCCTTCGATCAGCAGCCTCAACTCTTCGGCGTCGATGGTCTCGCGCTCCAGCAGTGCAGCCGCAATGCGGTGCATGGCGTCCTGGTTCGCTTCGAGAATCGTGTGCGCCGACTGGTACGCTTCGTCGATCAGGCGCCGAACTTCAAGATCGATCTGCCGCGCTGTCTCTTCGCTGAAGTCGCGATGCTGTGCAATTTCGCGGCCCAGGAAGATCTGCTCTTCCTTCTTTCCGAAAGTAAGCGGACCGAGGCGGCTCATGCCGTACTCGCAAACCATAGCGCGCGCCAGTTCCGTGGCCCGCTCAATATCGTTGCCCGCGCCGGTAGACATCTGGTTGAGGAAGATCTCCTCGGCTACGCGCCCGCCGTACATCATGGCCAGCCGCGTTTCCAGATATTCACGCGTATAGTTGTGGCGATCGTCGGGCAGGTGTACCGTGACGCCCAGCGCCATGCCGCGCGGAATGATCGTGACCTTGTGCACCGGATCGGAGTGGTCGCGCTTGGACGACACCAATGCGTGACCGGCCTCGTGATAAGCCGTGACGCGTTTCTCCTCGTCGGAGAGCAGCATCGACTTGCGCTCGGCGCCCATCAGCACCTTGTCCTTGGCGAGCTCGAAGTCGTACATGGTCACTTGCTTGCGATTCATGCGCGCCGCGTTCAGCGCCGCTTCGTTCACCATGTTCGCCAGATCGGCGCCACTGAATCCCGGTGTGCCGCGGGCGAGCACGTTCAAATTCGTGTCGTCGCTCACCGGCACTTTCTTTACGTGGACCTTGAGCACTTCTTCGCGACCGCGGATATCGGGCAAGCCGACGACCACGCGGCGGTCGAAACGGCCCGGCCGTAGCAGCGCGGGATCGAGCACGTCGGGACGATTCGTAGCCGCGACCAGAATCACGCCGTCGTTCGACTCAAAGCCGTCCATCTCGACGAGCAACTGGTTCAGCGTCTGCTCGCGCTCGTCGTGTCCGCCTCCGAGGCCGGCGCCGCGATGGCGGCCTACCGCGTCGATTTCATCGATAAAGATGATGCAGGGTGCGTTCTTCTTGCCCTGCTCAAACAGGTCGCGCACGCGGCTTGCGCCCACGCCCACGAACATCTCC
>JBAWFY010000347.1:0-2801 GCA_049592335.1 Occallatibacter sp. | reverse complement strand
TCTCCGACCTTGGCATTCAGTAACCGGACTCATCCGCCCGTGCCTTTGATCGGAAGCTTCTCAGCGGTGCTCTAGCCGGCTCGCCAGCACAGCACAACGGACCGCATCCAGTACTTGAGCGGCGTGCGCGCGAGCCGCCGGTCGAATTGGTCGGCGATCCGTAACAGCAGGTTGTCCGGCCTTAGCGGTGTCAGCGATGTAAGCATCGCCGCAGGCACCGAAACCAGGTTAAAAAATAGATGGCAGGAGCCGGCAAATAAGGAATCAGCCTGATCGATATCGCTGCGCGAGAGCGCTTTTTCATCCTTAGTCCGCGTCGCGGGCGTCACGGCCCTCAGGATCTTCGCGCCAGGGTTGTCTCCAAGCGGTTCCATAAAAATAGCTCGGCCGCCGGGGCGAAGCACGCGCAGAATCTCTTTGTACGCCAACGGTAGTTCGAGATGATGCAGAATCGATCTCCCAACCACCACATCGAACGACCGATCGGGAAAAGGCATGCAATGAACATCGCCCACTGAGAACCGCGCTGCGTGTCCCCAATTCGCGTTGGCTCTCGCAACACCGTTTGTCGAAATATCAATGCCGGCGATGCTGCGCGGCTTCATCTCTAAGTAACGAGGCGTCATCGCTCCGTCCAGGCATCCGTAGTCCAAAATGTCCCTGTTTTCCGCGGATTCCGCGACCAGCCTATCCAGGTGCTGCTCCGCATGTTGAGAATTCGGGCATCTGAAGACGTGGGAATAGCGAGTTTGCAGCGCATGGGAATTGGCATAGACATCGCCCTCGTCGTAAGCAGCTTTTTCTCGCGCTACTCTCTCTGACAGCACTTCCAAAGCCACACCCCCGCTGACAGATTAGCCAGAACTGCCCTCGCGGTTTCCCCGCGATCGCAAGAATTGTGTAATTTAAATGTCATTCGATTTTGCCCTTGCTTGTGAACCGCCTCCTCTGCCGCTATACTGATCCGCACCACCGTTCTACCTGTTCGGTCGGCTTCCGGGGATCTGTTCGCAAAACTTGCACTTAGCTGCCTCAGTGTTGAAGAGAGAGCCGGGGTTCGCCCCAAGGCTCCCATGCATCATCCAGCCCTACACGCGTCCCCTGCGGACGCTTCCAAGAATGGAGGAGTCTTGAAAACGATCGTTTGGTCAGCTTGTCTTCTCGCGCTGTCTGCTTCGGCAATGGCGCAATCCAGCGGAAACGATGGCGTCAATCAGCTCTCTGCGACTGGCCCGCAGCCGCGTGGCCATGTCATCACTCCCAGCGTCAGCATTCCTCACCCCGGCGACGAAGGCAGATTCGCGCACACCAAGTACCGGGTGTTTATTCCTGCCGGGCCTAGCACGCAGCAGTTCAAAACCTCCAAAGACGTGGTCAGCCTGCCAAACCCACCTGTCCCGGGCTACTACTACGAAACTCCCGCCTCGCTCGCGTGTCTCTACGGCCTGACCCCAAACGCCTTGGGTTGCAATCCGGGCCTCGTCAGCCAGAACGCCACCGGCGGCTCCAAGTCCATCGCCATCGTCGACGCCTACGACTATCCCACCGCCTTCAACGATCTCGTAGCCTACTCCACGCAGTTCGGACTGCCCCTTCCCACCGCTTCCAGCTTCCATGTGGTCTACGCCGGGGGCGCCAATCCCGGTCCCGATCCGGCTTGCGCTTCCGCGGGCGGTTGGGACTGCTGGGCCTCCGAGTCCTCGCTCGACATCGAGATGGTGCACTCCATGGCGCCCGGCGCCACCATCTATCTCGTCGAAGCCAATTCCAATTCCTTCGGCGATCTCTTTCAGGCGGTTTATGTCGCCGGCAATCTCGTGGCCTGCGGCCAAACCACTTGCCCCCCCGTCACCTGGGGCAAAGGTGAAGTCTCGATGAGCTGGGGCGGCGGCGAAGCCAGCGTCGAAACCGATTTCGACGCTTTCTTCAACGTTCCCAATGTGGTTTTCTTTGCTTCCTCGGGCGATAGCTGGGGCGTGGAATATCCTTCTGCCAGCCCCAATGTCGTGGCCGTCGGCGGCACCACCATCTCGCGCAGCCTGGGCGAATTCACTTTCCTCAACTTCCAGGCCGAACTCGCCTGGGAGGACGGCGGCGGCGGCGTCAGCCAGTTTGAGCCCCAGCCTTCATGGCAGACCAAGGTCAACGCGCTTAAGGGTGCCGGAGGCCGTGCCGTTCCCGACCTGGCTGCGGACGCCAATCCCAACACCGGCGTCTGGGTCTACGACAGCTTCGACACCGATGACATCGGCGACGACTGCATCCCCAGCGGCGGCAACTGGTGCATCTTCGGAGGCACCAGCGTCGCTTCGCCGCTTACCGCCGGTCTCGTGAACAACGTGGGCAATTTCGCCACTTCCAGCACAGCCGAGCTCACAGCCATCTACGGCTGGGGCAGCGGCTTGGGTTTCCGCGACATCACCTACGGAAGTTGCGGCCTCTATCAGGGCTGGTTCGCTGTCGACGGTTGGGATCCGTGCACCGGCAAGGGCGCGCCCATCAAGTAACGAAAAACCGTCCCATCCGCCTCGCACAAAAAACCGGCTGCCGAAGCAATCCCTCCGGCAGCCGGTTTGTTCTTTGTCGCACTTGCTCTGCCCTTAATCCGATTCCGTGAACAGAATCGATGGCGTCGATCCGCTCGCGGCACTGCACGAGTGCAGCGTCAGGTTGTTGGTCTCGCCCGTCGTGCCCTCCTCGCTGTTGGGCGAGACGCAGGTTGGAGCCGCCGTCGATCCATCGCTCACCGCAATCTTCACCGTCACCGACGACCCGCTGTTAAAGTCCGCTCTCGATCCGCC
>JBAWFY010000346.1:0-4354 GCA_049592335.1 Occallatibacter sp. | reverse complement strand
GTTCCCGGGCTTTCCTCGAGGTAGGAAGTATTGACGAACAAGCGCGTCAGCCTGAGATTCGCGAGCGGGCTCTGAGGCGGGGGATTCGCGGCCGGACCGATGGTCGCAATCGAGATCGGAACCGCTGCGTCCGGCTCGCGGCCGTCTCTTCCGTCCGGCGGCACAAGGACGGGAGTTGTCGAATCCGGTGCGATGAACTGGGCCATGCTCGGCGTCTCATGACCGTCCTGTGACTCGCTCAGCATCAGGTCAATGGATGGGCGCTTGGCCTGATCGGGAAAGAGAACGGTCATATCCTCGCGCACCCGCGCTGCCAGTTCCTCGGCTTCGGCAGGTGGCATCTGCGCCATCACAACCACCGTATCGAAGAGGTCCGGACTACGCGCGTGCGCCGTCCAGGCCGCTGCCAGAATAGCCGACAATGCCAGATGAGGATCGCCGAACGTGATCGGGAACGCGTCTTTGTCCTCGGGCGATCGAAAGGCATGCGCCATAGCATCGGTCAAGTCCGCTTTGCTCTTGCAAACCGGAGATGGGGGCTTACCGTCGCCGCCTTTCTGTCGTTCTTGGCTATTGCCCGCGTTGCCCGTTGCGGCGGCGGGCGGGCAGCTTTGCCCATCCTCAGCCAACTCGGGAAAAACCCTCCGATTGAGCTTAGAGATCTCCTGCGCGGTTTCCTGTCCGATCACACCAACGATCAGCACATGCTTGCCGGAGGGCAGTTCCGCGATCGTGTAGCCCACGTCCTTCTGCTCGATGTAAATGAGGTTGAGAAAGAGATCTCTCTCCTCGCGGAGTTGATCTTGTGGGAGCAGGATAAGTCCCTGCGGGCCTTCAGGATTGGTTGCGTCCTGCGCGGCTTTGAGCACGGCGCCGGCCAGATCCCGGAGCTTCGTCGTTGCATCCGGACCCGTAATGGCATTCGTTGGCTCGCTCAGGCTTCCGAACCCTGCGGCGCTGCATTGCAGCGAGGATTGCGCGTCATTGGCCAGCTCTGCTGCCAGAGAATCCAGGTCCAGCTTCACCTTCACCTTCTTATTGATTACCAGCGTGTTGGTCGTCTCCACGGCCTGATAGGAGCTCTCTCCGGTAAACTCCTTGATCTTGACCTTGTCCGCCAACCCGCCTTGGCAGGCATAACTCGTGAACAGCGTTTGCAGGATTGCGAATTGGTTGATCACTAGCCGTTTGCGAAAGCCGGCGCTTGCGCCCGCTTGGCGTGTGACGGAATTTTCGATCCCATGCGAATTTCCGCTCGGCGCCGCATCCAGGCTGAACCGCGCGTCAAGTGTCCGCTCCAGCCTGCTGAACCAGTCCATCTCGGCTGTATAGGTTCCGCCCGGCTTTACGCATGCATGGTTCTGGTCGGCCAGATTGCGCGCAAAAAGCAATGGGCAAAATGCGGGTCCGTTGCTCTTACCGCTCTTCGATGGGTCGGCAATGGTCACGCGGACGTTCGCCGCCAGAATGTGCAGTTTCCCCTTGAAGTTATTGATGGGATCGATTCTGTACGGGCGCGGCGTGGAATTGTTCTGGTCATCCGCCGGGAAAAACGGATTGTCTTTGTTGTCTTTCTCGCTAGCGCCTGCGAGCAGCAGAGCCATGCGCCGCAGCCACGTGCCGCCATAGAGAAAATCCTCGCGCCCCGGAACCACCGCCCGGTATCCGGCCCTCATCAGAAACCGTGTTACGTTGTCGCAGTCGGCAAGTGGAGGCTTCCGCGTCGATGATTTGTAATGGTCCTCGTAAAGATCGAGGAAGAACTGGTCGGCAGTCATCGGCGCGTACTTCGGATCGGGGGGCGCAGGCGCGCGCACATAGCAATTGCTGCCCCCGCGGCTCACCTCCTGTTGCATGTTGGCGCCGTACTCCGGGGCAAAGTTATCGCCCATGCCCAAGAGCAGCGAGTCGTCTGGGTGATTCGCGTTCGCCGGCGATTCCAGGAACCTGAGCACCGCCGAAATCTTCGGGCTCGAAGAATCCAGGTCTTCGTCGGCTTCAATCCGGTAGTAACCGAAGAGCTTCCCTGTATAGCGAACCTGAAGTCCCAAACCATCGCCGGACGGCTGCGATCCGCGTTCGGCGGGCGCCGTTGAGACAGCGGCCGAATACGTCGCAGGCTCCTGGCAGAACATGGGAACCGCAAGCATAAGTGCCGCCAGAGTCAGAAGTGACGTGCTCGTGGTCGACACGAGGTAACGGTGATCCATGGGGGTCATAGGATCCTTTCCGAAACAGAAAGCGCAGAAGAGGAGAAGATGCGGGAAACGGAGTTAACTATAACTCTAATCTCTGTGGATGGCTTTCCGGGGCGTGTGCTTTCCGGTGCACAACGTGATCTCAATCACGACCGCTTACGGGAGCAATTTCGCAGGTGCCTGGCAGAACGCGCGCCCCCTCCGCGGCCTCGGGGGCCTCAATGCTGGCGCAGAACTTCGCCGCCTTGCATGGCGCCGCGCAAATTGCCTGTTTGCCGCTCGTCGCTTCCGGCCGAGCTCAGCTCAGCCGGATTTTGACTGCTGCCCCATAACTGTTGGCCACCGGCAAGCCAAAGGGCAGGTGCAGATGCAGCGCGTCGTCCTTCTGTGTCCAGTCAATCTTCGCATCCGAGCCGAGCAGCGAGACGTCGCGAATTTTTCCGGGATTGAATTTGCTCTGGAATCCCAGCGCGGCGATCTGCGCATGCCACGCGGGCCATCCCAGAAAAATAGCGTAGATCGCATCGCTTGCTTTGTTGCGCGTGAAGCGCACGTCCTTTTCGCCCAGGGCGCTGATGCTTCCGCCCTGAAACGATCCGCTCGTGACAGCGTTCGGTCCTTCGCCGTAGATGGTCCACGGGCGGGTTTCAAAGATGGCTTCGCCGTTGATCCGGAGCCACGCCGCAATCTCGTCGAGAACGGCAATTTCCTTGTCGTCGATGGTGCCGTCGGGCTTCCCGGGAACGTTCAGGATGAACGTGCCGTTCTTGCTCACGGTGTCCACGAGCCAGTGGATTGCGTCGCGCGGCGCGAGGTAGCCTCCAAATGCTCCGGGCCCTTCGGCGAGGCTGCGCTGATAGTGCCATTCACCGATACAGGTCTCCGACTGCCACGGGTAAGGCATGGTGCTGCTGGTCAAACCGCGCTCGTAATCGGCCACAACTGCCTTTGCCCACTTGTCGGGCACATTTTTGATGTTCAGCACGGCTTCCATTTTGCCTCGCGTTTTCAAATTGTGATTGTAAAAATACGCGCCCACGTTCATGCCGCCCCAGCCCAGAGGAAGCAGGGAATTGTCGAAGTAAAGCAGGTCGGGATCGTGCTGATCGATGAGATCTCTGGTCCGGTCGTAGAAATTTTTCACGTAGGATGCGTCCGGCAGCGCGTCCTTGGGATGTTTCGGGGCATAGAGACGCTGCGGATCGAGACCTTCCCACCACTGGTCTTTGCCCTGAGCTTTCGTTAGCCGGCCATCGTACGGCACGCCCGCGAGTGGGCCGGTTTTGTCCGCGCCGTGCGAGGGTTGGAACCACCACCAGTTGCGTGCCTGATGCACTGTAACGCCGAAGCGGAGTCCCCGTTTGCGTGCTGCTGCGGCCCACGTGCCGACCACGTCGCGGCGCGGCCCGTGGTTCACCGCGTTCCACGGCTGATGCTGCGATTCCCACGCGTCGAATCCGTCGTGGTGATTGGCCAGCGCGATGAAAAAGCGCGCGCCGGCATTTTTGTAGCGTTCGATCAATGCATCCGGCTCCCAGTTGAGGAGCGTCCACTGCGCGCAGAGATCCTTGTAGCCGAACTGCGAAGGAGGGCCATAGTGATCGAGATGATACGCGTTCTGCGGCTGGTCCTGTATGTACATGTTGCGACCGTACCAGTCGCCGTCTTCGGGCACGCACTGCGGGCTCCAGTGCGCCCAGATGCCGAATTTGGCGTCGCGATACCACTCGGGAGCTTCGTACTGGAGGAGCGAATCCCAAGTGGCCGCGTAAGGGCCGTCGCCGCTGAGTGCTGCGATCGGCGCCTGCATGGGCACGCCGTCCCACGAACCGCCGGGCAGCTCAGGCGGCTCGCCCCATTCGGTCGCTGACCAGTCGGCGTCGTCGAGCTTGCCAGAGACGATTTTGCCGTTCACGAGCGCGTAAAAGATGCGCTCGCTCTCCGGTGTCGCGCAGAATTGCTCGTAGGTCCAATCGAGCTTGTTGAAACCTGAAGGCGCGGCCGATTGGCCCTTTGCGGAAATCGCACGGGCCGCAGTGGCAGCCGCCATCAGCTTGCAGAATTCTCGTCTTTGCATGGGCCATCCTCTCGGGTCGCTTGGTGTCCGGTGCCTGGCGCTCCGTGCTAGCATCCGTGGTTGGGCGCTTGCGTAATTC
>JBAWFY010000345.1:0-7589 GCA_049592335.1 Occallatibacter sp. | reverse complement strand
CGTAGGGCGCGACGACGGTGAGATGCGCGAAGCCGAAGTTGGCCATGGCCCGCGCCGCCGCTCCGAGATTGAGGGGATTGCGCGGGGAGACGAGGACGACTTCGATGCGGTCGCGTTGGGGTTCGGTGAGCAAGGGATGATTGTAGCGGGAATCGCCCAGCGGGCGGAGGAGTTGCCGGTCGGGAGCGTATGGTGCGCTGGCAAGTTGTGAGCGGAATGTTTTAGCCTCAGGATGTGCTCCTGACCAATCCAGCGGCGACCGCGTTGAACGATCTTGGCCAATCGCCGATTGTGCGCTTTTCGCTACTGGCGCTGAGCTCCATCTTTTTTCTGGTCGATCCGTTTGCGGCGATTCCGTCGTTTTTGGCGATTACAGAGAGCGCGGATGCGGCGCGGCGCAGGCGCATGGCGCGCAAAGGCGCGGTGACCTGCTTCATCGTGCTCACAAGCTTTGCCGTCGCGGGGCAACTGATCTTTCGCATGTTCGGGATTACGCTGCCCGCGTTTGAGGTGGCCGGCGGGCTGATTCTGCTGTTGATCGGGCTGGACATGCTGGAGGCGCGGCGTTCGCCAACGCAGGAGACGCACGGCGACACGGAAGAAGCCACGACCAAAGAGGACGCGGGCATTGTGCCGCTGGGGATTCCCATGCTGGCTGGGCCGGGCGCTATTTCCTCGGTGATGGTGCTGGTGGGCCAGGTACCGACGCTTTGGCACTGGGAGATGGCGGCGATTCTGTTGTCGATTGTTTTTACCTGCATGGTGACATATTTTGTGCTCGCATCAGCCGGACGCGTGCGCCAGGTGCTGGGCGAGACGGGCATCCGCATCCTGGTGAGAATCATGGGGCTGCTGCTGGTGGCGCTGGCCATGCAGTATTTCGTGAACGGGCTCACGGACCTGGGGATCATCTCGCGGAGGTAAGTGGCTGGCTATGCCACAGACGAATGCAGGCAGCGTTCCACCAGACGCGTCGACACCCTGACATAAGTTTCAAAAAAATTATCTTGCGCCTCTGCAGGCTGAAGTGATACTCAAAAGACTGATTCATTTTCCCCATCCCTGCAAAAAATTCCAGGAGGTCTTCGCGCCATGAGCACTGCTTATGTGGGTGAGGTACGTCTCATCGGGTTTACGTTTGCCCCCGTCGGTTGGAGATTTTGCGACGGCTCGTTTCTGGATATATCGACTTATAACACTCTGTACGCTTTGATTGGCACCACGTACGGCGGCAACGGCCAGACCAACTTTGCCGTTCCCGATTTACGCGGCCGGGTCCCGGTTCACCAGGGTACGCTGCAAGGCGGATCGAGCTACGTGATCGGTCAAGCGAGTGGTTTGGAATCGGTGACGCTGGGCATCAACCAGATTCCCAGCCACAATCACCTCTTCCAATGCAACTCGAGCTCTCAGGGCGGTAATAACATACCCGCCAATAACGCGGTCGGCGGAGGTCCCCAGGTTTACCGGGCGACTTTTCCGGATGCGATGAATCAGGGAATGCTCTCGTCGGCGGGTGGCAGCCAGCCTCACGAAAACCGCCAGCCATACCAGGCAATGAACTGGGTGATCGCGTTTAACGGTATTTATCCAAGCCAAGGCTGATCTATTTCAACCACAAAAGGAGCGAGCGATGGAACCATTTCTCGGGCAACTACTGCTGGGGGCGTTTAGCATTACCCCCCGGGGTTTCCTGCCGGCCAATGGACAGGTGCTAGGGATCCAGCAGTACACAGCGTTGTTTGCGCTCTTCGGAACCTTTTACGGCGGCAACGGAGTGAATAACTTTGCCTTGCCGGACCTGCGGGGACGCGTTCCCGTGCATCAGGGCAACTTCCAAGGCAACGTCTTCTCGATCGGCCAGGTAGGCGGCGAGGAATCGCACACGATCACCGCCATGGAGACGCCCAAGCACAATCATGCGGTCACGGCCAACAAAAATGCCAACCTCAATGATCCCGGCGGTGCTTTTCTCGGCGGGAACGGGGCCGCGGCTTTTAATTCTCTGGCAAACGTCGCGAACATGAATCCAGGTATCATATCCAACACCGGCGCGTCGCTGCCTCACGAGAACAGGCAGCCTTTCCTGGTGATGAATTGGGTCGTTGCGATGTCAGGCATCTTTCCCTCTCGAGGCTAAAACAGGATTTGAGGAGACAGCATCTATGGCAGATCCGTTTGTAGGTGAATTGAGGCTTGTCGGGTTCAACTTTGCGCCGGTCAACTGGCTAACCGCCGACGGGCAGTTGATGCCGATTTCGCGGTACACGGCTTTGTTTTCGCTTCTGGGCGTAAATTTCGGCGGCGATGGAAGGTCGACATTTGGTTTGCCTAATCTTCAGGGCAGCATCCCCGTCGGCGCCGGCCAAGCTCCGGGGCTTAGCTCCTACGATGTGGGCGAGACGGGTGGTCTGCTGACCGAAACGCTGCTTAAAACTGAGATGCCCCGGCACATCCACACCGTACATGCGGAAAAGAAGCCAGCGGACGGAACTTCGCCCGTGAACAGTGCGTTTGCCTCAAGCGGTACCGCCGGGAGTCTCTATACGACCGACACCACCCCTGCCAACCAGGTGCAGTTGAACAGCGGTGTTGTGACCTTCTATGGGGGAAACCTGCCGCATAACAACCTGATGCCCTACCTGACGCTCAACTGGATCATCGCGCTTGCGGGCGTTTTTCCGCAGCGGTCCTGACGTTCCACGCTGGAACGGCCGCACGCCTATTCCAGTTCGCTTCGAAAGACCAGCATGTCGACGCTCGCAGTTCGTCCGGCTCTGCCCCAGGACGAGATCTTTCTTTACGATCTTTACTCCGCGATTCGCGGCCCGGAGTTCGCACAGGCTCCGCTGACCGCGACGCAACGCGAGCATCTCATCCGCATGCAGTTTCACGGGCAGATGACGAGCTATACGCAGCAGTTTCCCAACTCCTGCTACCACCTGGTGCTGCTCGACAGTAAACCGGTGGGACGGCTATGGGTGGCGCAAACGGAGCGCGAATTCCACCTGGTGGATATTGCCGTTCATCCCAGCGTGCAAAGCAAGGGCATCGGCACAGTCCTGGTGCAGCGTCTGCAGCAGGAGGCCACGCGCGCGCGACTGCCGATCACCTCGTGCGTTTCGCGATTCAATCCCGGCTCGCTGCGCTTTCACAAGCGGCTGGGATTCGGAACGGTGCGCGAGGACATGATGAATTTCTTCCTGGAATGGCGGCCGATTCCAACCTTTTGAGGGCTGCGCTCAATTTTCGGCGATGCGGGAGCTCCCTGCCCCGGCTGCGATCAGTTCGCTCGTCCACGCGGCGCAGAGCTCTTCAATGCGCTGCTCAAGATCTTCGGGAGAGTCGTAATGGATCACGCGCAGGTCCATGCGATCGGCGAGTTCCCTGCGCCATGCGAGCACGCGCTCGTCGGTTTCACGGGGAGCGCTCTTCAGGCACACGACGACGACGCGCATGGGCAGGGAAGAATCGTCGCGGCACTCGATGGCAAGCAGGAAGAGCTTGCGGAAGAGCTCGCGCGGTCCCCAGTCATCCTGAAAGAGCTGAATGAAGTAGCTGGACCAGCGAACGTTGTCGGAAACGATGCTGCGATGACCGTCGATCTGCGCGTTCTCACGGAGACCAATTGCGATGAGCAGGATCTTGGCCGGCATGGATAGATCGGCATTCACGCGCGCGATCCCGTCGTAGCAGGCCTGGCGATCGTGATCCATATCTCCGGGCGCGGAGATAAACACCCTGTAGTCATCGAAACCGTGTGCCATAGAGAGCACAGCATACAGGACGGCCGGCGGTTGCGCCAATGCGGTGAAGCGTTGCGATCGGCGGTGCGCGGCCGCGCAGACGAGAAGCGGAGAGCTGCAGGCTACGAGTCGGACTTAGCCAGCCTCTCATTCAATTTGGCGATCACCTGAAAGGCGTCCGCGATGTAGACGACGTCGGCCTTGCCGCGAGTCCAGCCGCAGTTGGGGTCGAGCGAGATGGCGCGGCGCTCGGCGATGAAGCGCCAGCCGACGACGTGCGGTTCTTCGCCGTGACAGCAGGTGGACAGGCCTTTGGCATGGCGCGGCGTGGAGCCGGTTTGCCCCACTTGATTGAGGTGGGTGAGGAAAGGGAGAACGGAGTGCCCTTCGCCGCCCTGGTCGACGAGGGATTTGCTCGAGCCGAGCGACGCGCCGGAGTAGCGCAGGAATTCGAGGATGAGTTTCGCGGCTTCGCCGGTGTGAATCTGGCCGTCGGACTGCTTCTTGGTCCAGCCGGCGCCGGCGACAAAGAGGAGTTTGGCGTCGGGGCGGATGGTTTGTTCGTCGGCTTTTGGCGCTCGGAGGCCCGTGACTTCAGTGCGCAACGCGGGCAGGTTGACGGCAACGATTTCAATGGACGCTGGAGCGGATTCCACGGCGCAGGGCGCATGAGTTCCAGCCCTCGCGAAAGCGGGAAGTATTCCGGCTTCGAGAAGCAAAAACCATGGGCGCGCGGCACGCGTGACAACGGCTTCGATGCGCTGGCGATAGAACCAGCGAGTCGCTTCGATGGATGCGGCGGCGCCGAGGTCGGTGATGTGCGTGTCGATGACTCCGCCGAGCCGGTACGCGACCGCGGCCATTATGCGAGCGAAGCGCGAGCTTTGCGGGGCGAGAACCATGGTGGCATGGGCTGCGCGGCAGAGGGCTTCGCAGGCTGCGGCGTCTGAGGCGAAACGTGGCTGCGCGAAGGCGGGGCCGGCGACGGCGAGTGCTGCGCACGGCAAACCTTTGGACAAAGACTGCGGATCGGCGGCGACGATGCCGACGATGAGCGGGGCGCTCAACTTTGCCGCCAACTCTTGACCCGCAGTTACCGTTTCTAGCGAGGCTCGGGTCAGCGTCGTGCCGGGTTCGTCGGCGTGGGCGAGTACGAGAATAGATTCCATGTTTTTCCTTAAGCCTGTAGCTCGTAACCGGTAGCCAGTAGCTGAAGGCAAAAGGTACGAGCTACAAGCACCGGCTACTGGCTATTTCCCCCGATCCACTCGACTAACTCGTTTGCGATCTCGTCGGAGGTCAGGTTTTTTTCTACGCGGGTTTCTCGCTGCTGCTTGGGCAGGCTCACTTGGACGTAGCTGAGCGAGTTGGCGTCAAGCTTGACGGTTGGCGCTTTTTGCAGGGCGGGCATGATGGTGCGCATATTACTCATCCCGATCTGCGGGTTGTTGCGCGGCTCTGCCAGATTGCCCGTGGCCCAACCGAGCACGGCGGGCGCGCCGGCGCAGACCGAGATCTGATGCTTGCCACCTTCGACACGTTCGAGAACCTCAAAGGAACCATCGTCGCGGAACGAGATTTCATCGACGCCATAAAACTGGTCGGCGATGCCGAGGCGCTCGCCGATGAGCTGCAGCGTCACGCCGGCGCCGCGTGAGGCCGATTCCCAGCCGCCAAATAACAGCAGCTCCGCTGTTTCAAGTTTTGGAATAGATGCGATTGCTGAGGCAATGGCCGCGGCGGTTGCGTGCGCGTCCGGGAATCCGCCGATGGGGCCATCGACGGGAACGAGTTCGAAGGCGACTTTTTGCGCGACGGTCATCATGACCTGCTGCAGCTTGGCCTTTGGGCCGAGGGCGACAAGATAGAGCTTGCTGCCGGGATTCTTGGCGGCGAGAGCGGCGGCTTCGTAGAGCGCGCATGCAGCCCAGGGATCCAAAACGCTTGGCAATGCCATCTCGTTTTTCAAGCCAGGGCCACTCGGCGTGGTGATTGGCTCAAGAGTCTGCAGCGGGTCAGCAACCATCCCGGCGCAGACGACGATGTGAACAGGATTCATCAAAATCTCCCGGCTAGCATTTCAGTTTTCAGCGGAGTGCAGGCCGCCGCTCCCGGCCTGGAACTCGATGTTGGAGCGTTCGCCGTCGGGCGAGTGAGGGCAGTTCCACAGGCACGCGCCGCAGTGAACGCATTTTTCGCGTTCGAATGCCGGCACGCCCTCGGGGCCGAGCGCAATGGCCTGGCCCGAGCACATGGCGATGCAGGTTTTCTCGACGCAGGAGATGCAGCGCTGGCGGTCGAGAAAGGCGACGTGATCGGCGTATCCGGGCATAGCCTGGACTTTGCCGCCCATGAGCAGCGCATCCTGATGCGTGACAAGCAGACGGCCGTCGAAGGGGATCTCTGGCCAGCCGCGCGCGGACAGGATGGCGTCGTGGAGCGGACGGCCGGACTGGAGGGCGACGGCGGCGGCTTCACGGAGATCGAGATCGGCCTGACTGCCGGGAAGGATGGTGCGAATCTGATTCGGCGCGGGCGGAATGTGCGCGCGGAATGAGATGCGGCCGCCGGTGAGACCCGCGAGGCCCATGCCGATGAGGCCGCGTATGAAGCCTTTATGAAAGCCGTTACGGGCGTTTTGCGCCTGACGTGCGCCGCGTTCAACCGAACTCGCCCGGCGTCGCTTTTCGTAAGTGCAGGCAAGATTTTCCTGCGAAAACGGCGTGCCGGCGCGGAGAATTTCAATCACAGCTTCGGCGAGTTGGACGCCGGTGGTCCAGGCCTCGTCGACGCCGGAGCCGGTAAGCATGTTGGTTGAACCCGATCCCTCGCCGATGCGGGCGAAGCCATCACCGGAGAGAAACGGCTCGCCGTGAAGGCCGGATTCTTCGAGGGATTTCGCGCCCCACGAGCGCAGGGTGCCATGTTTAAGATAACGCCAGAGCGCGGGATGCTGCATGTAGTGCTGGAGGTAGCGATAGGCGGTACGCTGCGGATTACCGAGCCAGGAGGGAACGAAGATGCCGACGGAGACGAGGCGGTCGGGATGCACGTAGAGAAAGCCGAAGATTTCGGGTTCGGGGAATCCGAAGGTGTGCCAGACGGTGCCTGGCTCGAGCGTGGTGTCTTCTGGCAGTTCGATGACGAACTTCATGCCGACAGCCCACTCGCGGCGCGCGTGGCCGGCGGGAAGGCCGAAGCGCTCGTCGAGACGCTGGCCAATGGCGCCCACGGGTCCGTCGGCGACGACAGTGAGCTGCGCGCGGACGTCCATGCCGGGCATGAAGCCATCGGCGGGCGCGCCGAGTTTGTCCACACCTTGATCGGCAAGACGGATGCCGGCGACGCCGCGGTGCTCGGCATTGGCGACGCCTGAGAAGATGGGCGCAGCCACAGGCGTGCCGGGCCAGATCTGGATGAACCCGGTCGCCATAAGTTGCGACGCGACCCATTGGTTGAACTGGCCGATCGAAAGAATGAGACCGCCGCGCTTGTGGAGGAAAGCGGGGGCCCAAGGGAGTTCGAAAGCACTGTCTTTCACCCACCGCTCTCGTCCAAGCCTAAGAAAGAAATCCGCCATGCGCAGTGTGCGGGAGCGTTTGCTGGCGCCGATGGGGTCGAGCAGGTAGAGAATCCGCTCCTTCTTGACGTCTGCAGCCATGGGAATCTGCGCGGGATCGAGCGTTGGAAAACTGGCGCGGATACCCTGGCCGCGCGTGACCACGCCGCTGACGCCCGCGGCCAGATCGTCGGCTCGCTCGTAGCAGACAACTTGCAGCGGCATGCCCGAGGCCACGCGGCTTTCAAAGACGGGATCGCTCGGATTTCGCGCCCAAGCCTCGG
>JBAWFY010000344.1:0-3009 GCA_049592335.1 Occallatibacter sp. | reverse complement strand
CGCCAGCACCACCCATGCAGTCTGTTCGAAATGCGGCAGCACGGCAGCCGGAATTTGGGGCGGATTCTTGACAAGCTCATGCATCGCAGGCCACGCCAATCGCCCCGTCTGCCACGATCCCCAGCCGATCACGCCTGCCGTCAGCGCAAGACCCGGCGCAAGACGCTTCCACGGGAAAGGAATCGGCGGTGGAAGCGCGGCCTCTTCGCGCACGCGCTCCATGACTGCAGCCGCAAAGCCCGATGCAGGCACGAGTTTTTCCTCGGCCGCCAGAATGCGATCGACGGCAGCTGCTGCCGGCTGGGCTTCAGGATCCATTTTGCGATTCTCCGTGCGATTCATTCGATTGCCTCCCTGCGGGTGTGCATGACCGCGCCTGTCTTCGCCTCGCCCAACTCGCTTAAATGCGGAAATCGCTTGCGAAGCAGTTCGCGCCCGCGCGCCAACCGGGCTTTAACAGTTCCCTCGGGCAGCCCCATGGTGCGCGCTGCCCTGCCCACATCCATCTCATGAAAGTAGTAGAGGACCACCGGCTCGCGGTAGCGCAGGGGCAAGGCCAGCACCGCCCGCCTCACTACTTCGTAGCGTCTTTGTTCAACGGCAGCCTCGTATTGATTGGAAGCGCTCGCCGGCTCCGCAATCTCTTCAATCGGCACAACCACCGTCGGAAATCGCTTCAGTTCGGAGCGGTAGACATTCGCTGCCAGTGCGAAGAGCCAAGTGGAGAAGCTCGATTCGCGCCGCCACTGGGCAAGCCCGCGCCACGCACGTACAAACGCCTCCTGCGCCATCTCCTCGGCGCGGGAGCGATCGCGGCAGTAGCGCCACGCCATGTTCACCAGCGGTCCCTGCCAGCGCCGCACAATGCCTTCGAACGCTTCCGTGTCCCCGGCCAGAACGTGGTCAACTGCGGCGAGATCGACCGCAGCAACGTCGATCGCGGCAACATTGATCGCTTCGTGCGTCAATCTGTCCGGCGCGCTGGCAGCAGGTTCAATCACGGAATGGTTCTTCTCCGTCGGGTAAGACAGCCGGGCTCGCGGCCTGGTTGCATTATTATTCTCGCCCCGCGACCGCGAAATAATGCAACCGGATACAGCAGGCCTTTGTCTCACCGTTCGCATGGGGAAGAAAGACCCCAGCTACATTTCAGGAGGATTCCATGACAAACCTCGCATCCATGATGTTCAACGACATGCCCGGCGGCATCGGCCTTTGGATGTTTCTGTCGATCGGCGCCGTGGCTCTCTTCGTGGTCTTCATCCCCACCGTGCATTATCTCGATACTCGCCGCAAGGAACGCGAGGCCTTCTATAAAGCCGAGACCATGCGCCGCATCACCGAGTCTTCGGCAGACGGCGCCAAGGCCGCCATGGAACTGCTACGCGAAGAAGACAGACTCAAGCGCATCAAGGCCCGTGAAGGCTTGAAGATTGGCGGCCTGATCAATATCGGCGTGGGTGTCGGACTGATCGTCTTTCTCCGCGTTTTGATCAGAGGCGGCGACTCGCCCTATCTTTGCGGGTTGATCCCAGGCTTCATCGGCGTCGCCATGCTGCTCTATGTTTACTTTTTGGCAGCTCCGATCGAGTAGCGGATCAATCCGCCCACTGCGCATACCGTACGCTACTGCGCGGTATGCGCGATGCAATACAAAGGTCGCGCCATAGGACACACAGTCGACTCCGTCGGTTTGACTTGCCGGCCTCGACCGACGACAATAAAGAAGTTGTTCCCGCCCAGTGGGCCTGTGGCGCAGCTGGGAGCGCGCTTCCATGGCATGGAAGAGGTCATCGGTTCGATCCCGATCAGGTCCACCATAAAATCAACAACTTACAGAATCTCCTCTCTCCGGTTTGGTAGCATTTGGTAGCAAATTCAAAAAACCTTTCCCAGAAACCGGCGCAGACTGCTCCGATTTGCTTCCATTCTTTGGATTGGCCGGAATTGCCCTTTTGGCCCTGGTCCCACCCGCAGCGATTCCGCCTTTCGGTTGCTCCGCTGTGTGCGTTTGGGGCCGTGGCAAAGACCCCTTTCCGGCGCGAGCTGAAGAGCCGACCTTCGATTTCAGCTCGCGGTGAATTGAATTGACCGTCGCCTGGACGCTCGCCGGAATCTCCTGCATGTAGACATCGGTGGTGGTGGCTGCGCGGGAATGCCGGAGCACGCCTTGCACGTCTTTGACTGTTCCCTTCTTCTGGGCCAGCGTGGCGATCGTTCTGCGGATGACCTGAAACGTCAGTTTCGGCAGTTTCAGGTTTCGGGCCAGCTTGTGCAGCACCCGCTTGCGATAGTTGTCCGTATCCAAAAAGCCTCCATCTTGATTCGGAAAGATGAAAGCGTCTGGAGACGAATCCGTCGATTGCTGCTTCCACTCGGCGACCTTCGCTACAAGATCTTTCGGCAGGTGGACCGCCGCCAGGCTTCTCCTGGTCTTGCCCCAGGGACGGATATTGCCCTTATAGACAGTCTCCGTCACGCACATGGTGGAAGCGGCTTGGTTGAAGCTCTTCCACCTGAGTCCGAACAACTCGCTGGGGCGAAGTGCGTTCGTCATGTCCATTTCGAGCACAAGGCGATCCCGAACGCTCAACTCCGACAGCGCCATGCGCAACTGGTCCCAGGTCAAGATTGTCTTGTCCGTGTCACGCAGTTGCGAGGGGACCTTCACTTTGCGCGCAGGGTCTTTCCCGAGAAAGTCTTGATCGGCAGCCTCTGCGAAGATGTCTCGAAGATAGGCCCTCATTTGAAGCACTCTGTCCCTTGATCGAGTTCTTGCTAGCTTGTTAAGGTGCACCTGCAAAGTGAATTTGTCGAAATTCTCCATCGGGACATCTTCGAATTCCTCGACGAGATCCTGCTGGATTAACAGTTTCTTCACCTTTGCAGTTTCTTCTTTCCAGTGCGCTTCCTTCAACGGAAAGAAGCGGTTGCGAACGAACCATCCAAAGGTGACGGAAGCGTCGTTCACTGCTCTGCTTCCGGTCGATTGTCCGGTCAGTTTGGCGA
>JBAWFY010000343.1:0-1979 GCA_049592335.1 Occallatibacter sp. | reverse complement strand
TCCGGGGACACGGCATCGCAGATCGCCGTGAACGCAAAGCACGGATTCGATCTGATCATCATGCCTACCCACGCCGGAGCTTTTCGGCGGATGCTTCTCGGCTCCACGACAGCCAAGGTATTGAACGATGTTGAGTGTCCCGTGATCACCAGTGAACACGCCGAGAGCATAGCGCCACGGCCCATAGCGCATCGAAAGATGCTATGCGCCGTCGGTCTGGGCGAGAACTCGGAAAGAGTTCTTCGATACGCGCACAAATTGTCCGCGGAGGCTCATGCGAATCTACGCATCATACACGCCGTTCAGACAGCCGATTCCCTCGTTTCACGTTCGCTGGTCCTGGAGGAGTGGACTCAATCCGAGGAGCGGCAACAGGCGCATGAACGTATCGACGCATTGCAAAGAAAAGTTGGCTCGCATGCCCCGATTCAAATTGCGGTAGGTCCAATAAAACAAGCGTTGGTCGAGGCTGCGCGGCAATCGGACGCCAACCTGTTGATCATCGGCAGAGATTCCCAGTCCGGCGTTCAGGGCCGCCTGCGGGATTTGACCTACGCCATGGTGCGCGACTCACCATATCCAGTACTCAGCGTCTGAGATGCTCGTCAGTCTATTTCGCGTTCTCAATGTCGAGAGGGTGCGCCGACAAGCTGGGCGAATCATGCTTCTGAATGATGCGAAAGTACCGGTCCATACCATCGTCCAATAGATGTTTTTCCAGACCTCTGGCCTAATTCAAATTACGAGTCATAGTTGGGAGACAATCGATTTATTTGGAGCAGCGCATCTTGAGCGACTTGATACAGCAAGCTAAATCAGGGAAAGTGCAACCAGTACCTCACCGGCCTCACGTCGTCATCGTCGGCGCCGGGTTTGCCGGCCTGCACGCAGCCAAAGGTCTTGCCCACTTGGCTGTCAACGTCACAGTGCTCGACCGGCGCAACCATCACGTCTTTCAGCCGCTTCTTTACCAGGTAGCGCTGGCAATACTTCCTCCGACCGATATCGCACAGCCCATCCGTACCATCTTGCGCGGCCAGAGCAACACCGAAGTGCTCATGGACGAGGTTGTCACCATCGACATCTTCTCGCACCAGGTGACGCTCGCGAGCAAAGCGCAGCTTACTTACGACTACCTGGTTCTGGCAACCGGTGCCACCCATTCCTACTTCGGCCACAACCAGTGGGCCCAACTCGCGCCGGGCCTCAAGACAATCGAGGACGCCATCGAAATTCGCCGGCGCGTCTTGCTCGCTTTCGAACTGGCTGAACGACAATTGGTCGAACTCGGCACGCATCCGCCCCTCAATTTTGTCGTCATCGGCGGAGGGCCAACTGGCGTAGAGCTTGCAGGCGCCATCAGCGACATCGCGCGGCTCCACATGCAACATGACTTTCATCACATCGATCCCACCAAGAGCCGGGTGCTTCTGCTCGACTCCGGGCCCCGCGTTCTGGCTGCCTATCCTGAGGACATTTCTGCCAAAGCCGAAGCCCAGCTCAAAGACATGGGGGTTGAAGTGCGCACGCAGATGGAGGTCAGCGCCATAGGCCCTGGTTGGGTTGAGGCCAACGGCCAGCGCATAGACGCCCTTGTTACACTTTGGGCCGCCGGCGTGCAAGCCTCACCGTTGGGCCGCTTGCTCGGAGCTTCTCCCAACGTGAATTTCGACCGTCGAGGTTGCGTCATAGTAGATGACCGGCTCAATCCGCCCGGCCTGCCCGAAGTCTTCGTCCTCGGTGATCTCGCTCATTTCGAGCAGGATGGCCACCAGGTTCCGGGCGTGGCGCAACCGGCCATGCAGATGGGCGATCACGTCGCCAAAATGGTCGCTGCCGATCTCAACGGCAAGCCGCGGCCGGCGTTCCGTTACTTCGACAAGGGCGACATGGCCACAATCGGCCGCAAGGCTGCCGTCGCCAAGGTCGAGTGGCCCTTTAAGGCACACATGAGCGGCTTTCCCGCCTGGATCACCTGG
>JBAWFY010000342.1:0-9805 GCA_049592335.1 Occallatibacter sp. | reverse complement strand
GACTTTACCACATTTACGGTAAAGGGCCACCAGCCGGTAGAAACCCGCAAGGCGCGCGAGATTATGCAAAAGATCGCCGAGTCCACGTGGCTGTGCGGCGATCCGGGGATGCAGTTCGACGACACCATCAACAAGTGGCACACCTCGAAGAACACGGCGCGTATCAACGCGTCGAATCCATGCAGCGAGTACATGTTCCTGGACAACTCGGCGTGCAATTTGGCGAGCCTGAACCTGATGCGCTTCGTGACGCCGGCGGGGACGTTCGACATTGCAGCCTACCGGCACGCGATCACAGTGATGACCACGGCGATGGAGATCCTGGTGGATAAATCGGGATATCCGACCGAGGCCATCGCGCGCAACTCGCACGACTACCGGCCGCTGGGCCTGGGCTACGCCAACCTGGGCGCGTTGCTGATGTCGTTTGGCCTGCCGTACGATTCCGAAGCCGGGCGCGACCTGGCGGCGGCGATGACGGCGATCATGTGCGGACAGTCGTACCTGCAGTCGGCAATCATCGCCTCGCAGTGCCCGCCGGTGGCTTCGGCCACGCCGCTGACGGCATCAGTGGAGCACCAGGGGGGAGCCTGCCCGGGCTTCTACGTCAACCGCGAGCCGTTCCTCGACGTGATCCGCATGCACCGCGCGGAAGTGAACAACATCGGGAAGTCGGCGACATCGGGCGAGCCGTTTATGGTGCCGCAGCTGGAGGCACTGCTTGAAGCCAGCCGCGAGTGCTGGGATATGGCATTGCTCTACGGCGAGCGCTACGGCTACCGCAACTCGCAGGTGACGGTGCTGGCGCCCACGGGCACCATCGGCTTCATGATGGATTGCGATACGACTGGCATCGAGCCGGACCTGGCGCTGGTGAAGTACAAGAAGCTGGTGGGCGGCGGCATGATCAAGATTGTGAACAACACCGTGCCGGCCGCGCTCTTCAAGCTCGGCTACTCCACCGACGATGTGAACGCCATCGTCAGCTACATCGACGCGACGGGCACCATTGAAGGCGCGCCGGGCATCAAGCCGGAGCATCTCTCGGTGTTCGATTGCTCGTTCAAGCCGGCCAAGGGCACGCGGTCGATTCATTATATGGGGCACATCAAGATGATGGCCGCGACGCAGCCCTTCCTTTCAGGCGCGATCTCGAAGACGGTGAACCTGCCGCACGAAGCCACTGTGGAAGAAGTGGCCGAGGCCTACGCGGAGAGCTGGCGGCAGGGCATCAAGGCCGTGGCCATCTACCGCGACGGCTCCAAGGGAACGCAGCCGCTGAACACGAGCATGGACACGAAGCGCGAACCCTCGGTCATCGATGCCGTTGGCAGCCGCGTGCTGAGCCGCTTATCTGCGTCGCTGCCCCCTGCTGAAGCAGACCTGAAGGCGTTGGAGGCGCAATCGGCAGAGAAGCTGGAGGTGAGCGCAAAGCAACTGCTCGGTGCTACGCAGGCCTTCGAAAAAGCGCTTGAAGAGCTGGCCGCGGCCGCTGCGGTTCCGGTGTTGACGGCCGCGCCCTCGATCGACACGAGAATGGGCGCTGCCGCCGAGGCGAGCAAAGAAGAGCAGGACCTGAATGCTCCGCCGCGCGCCGTACGCCATCGCCTGCAGGAGGAGCGCGCGTCGATCACGCACAAGTTCTCGATCGCCGGGCACGAGGGCTACATCACCGTCGGGCTCTATCCCAACGGCCAGCCGGGCGAGATTTTCATCCGCATGGCCAAGGAGGGATCGACGGTTTCGGGCCTGATGGATGCATTTGCTACCTCGGTTTCTCTCGCCTTGCAGCACGGCGTGCAGCTCAAGGTACTCTGCGAGAAGTTTGCGCACACGCGCTTCGAGCCTTCGGGATGGACGGGCAACGAGCAGATCGGCTACGCCAAGAGTCTGATGGATTACATCTTCCGCTGGCTCAACCTGCGCTTCCTGTCGGGCGAGCAACTGACGCTTTTCGCGGGGCTTGCGCCGAAGGCCCCGGCTCTGCCGGCATCGCCGAGCCTGCTGCCTGAGAGTGACGAAGAAGAGGAGCAGACACCCGCGTCGCCGAATCTGGCGCGCCTGGCGGAGGAAGTGGCCAAGCGGCTGAACCAGGTGAGCGGTCACGGCAGCGCGGCAGGCGGCGGTATTGCGCCTGAAGTCCAGCCGCGCCAGACCACGGCAAGCTCCGCGCAGATGCCAAGCCTGAAGGACCGCGGCCTCTATCACGCGGCTGACGCCATGCGCAGCATGTACGACATGGGCGACGCGCCCAGCTGCAACGTGTGCGGCGCCATCATGGTCCGCAACGGCAGTTGCTACCGCTGCATGAGCTGCGGGTCGACGAGCGGTTGCAGCTAGTAACAGGCGGAGATTTCTATCGGGGCAGGAGAACTCTCCTGCCCCATTTCGTTGGGCACAAGCGCCGCTTTTCGTTTCAGGAGGGCGTGAAATGATGCAATACTACTGTCCGATCACAGGAGAGCCGCTAACTGATTTTCCGCTACCCGGAAAGTATTGGTGTCGTATCCTCTACTCCTCGCAGGAAGCCTATCTCGTGATCAGCGATACGAAATGGGGAGATTCGCCGCTTTTCCCACTCCAGGTAGGAGTGTTCGACAAGTTACGCGAGGCGGCAGGCGAACTATTGGATCTGGCATTCAGCCGGATTCGCTTCATCGATTATCGAACGGTGTCCATCACGGGTTTCGAGCATACTCTTTTGGGCAGCTTCGATCCGAAGCGGATGTGGCGAATCGTATATGACGGCGAGGCAGAACCTGCCGGCGTTTGACCCGGGTTGGGCGGGCCGTTATACTCGAATCTGCGACAAGCGGGAGTAGCTCAGTGGTAGAGCATCGCCTTGCCAAGGCGAGGGTCGCGAGTTCAAGTCTCGTCTCCCGCTCCATTCCGCATCACCCCGATCGAAACCAAGCGAGGTGCAGGGCGGCGTGGGAGCGATTCTGGCTCAAGGCCCAGCCCAAGGCGCGGTACCCAAGTGGTAAGGGAGAGGTCTGCAAAACCTTTATGCGCCGGTTCGATCCCGGCCCGCGCCTCCAAATTTTCCTCAACAATTTGCGACGATTGAGACCCGAGGCTGCGCGCTCTGGTTGACCATCTGACTCCGGATCAGGATTTCTGGAGCCGTTACGGGATGGGAGCGAGAGAGGGTTTCTGCGCGTTGTGGTCGGGTAGTTGATCGAGCAGGACCACATTGAGCAGCGACTTATGCACCTGAATGCGGCCGTTGTAGCTGATAAAGCCGAGCTTGCGAAAGCGATTCATGAAGAAGCTGACGCGCGACCGGGTGGCGCCGATCATATCCGCCAGCGTTTCCTGCGTAATGGGCGGGATGAACGTTTCCGGCTCACCGGGCTTGCCGAATTCCGCCATCAGGAGGAGAATCCGCGCCAGACGCTTTTCGCTGGAGTTGAATAGCTGATCGACGAGATCGGCCTGTGTTCTCATGCTGCGGTCGAGCAGGAACTTGAGAAAGATATCGGCGAATGCGGGCTCGTCATGCATCACTCGAATCATTTCGTTTCTGCTGATCTTGAGCGCCGTGCAAGTGTTCACGGCGGTGGCGGTGGAAAGTCGCAAGCCGGCGATGGCTGCGAGACTCCCCTCTCCGACAAAATCGCCCGCCGATAGGAGGGTAAGCGTGGCTTCTTTGCCTCTCTGCGAGACGACGGTGACTTTGGCACGGCCTTTTTGCAGGTAGAATACGGAGTCCGCTTTGTCTCCCTGGCAATAGAACGTCTGTGCCGGCTTGAACTCGACGATGGTTCGGCCTAGCCCGGCGTTTGCCAGGAAGGTTGCGGAATCGAACTTAGCGTTTTTTTTACTTTTCAAAACTCTACCTCGTTGCCGTCCGGTTGTCTGCGTGGACGGTTCATGGCCTGGAAAGCATCGCTGCGGTGTGCTGGATCCGGAGCTTGTCTCGAAAGGATCGAAGGCGGGCAAGGTTGGCGCTCGAGATGGATAGAGTCCGGCTTTCTCTGGGTCTCGGCGACGGCAACGCAGCTTCGGTTGGTTTCTTGCGACGCATGAACAGGGGAAAGCCTACCCCAAGGTGGATCAACCGCAATCGCAATCAATCTCTGTCCATCATCGCCTGGATACCTGGCGCCGGTCTGATCAATATTGCTCTATGTCATCGGATCTTCATAGAATCGGCCAGAGAATCATTGCCGGAGCCGCATACATTAAGGTTGAGGACAGAGCTCGCCGGCGTCGGGTAAATCTGCACGGGCTATATTGTGAAGCAGCGTCAATCGTTGCCGTCATCGCATCAAACGTTTTATCGGGAGGATTCCATGCAACTGGGCATGATCGGCTTGGGCAGGATGGGAAACAACATGGTGCGGCGTCTTATGCGCGCCGGCCATCAATGCGTTGTATACGATGTTCATCCGGAGGCCGTGCAATCGCTGGCCAAAGAAGGGGCGGTGGGCACGAACTCGCTTGAGGACTTTGTGAAGAAGTTGAAGCCGCCACGCGCGGTGTGGATGATGGTGCCGGCCGGAGTGGTGGATGCGACGCTCAAGAATCTGACCGCGTTGCTTGAATCCGATGACGTCATCATCGATGGCGGAAACTCTTATTATCGCGACGACCTTCGCCGCGCCGCGGAACTGAAACCGAAGGGGATTCATTATGTGGACGCGGGAACCAGCGGCGGCGTATGGGGAGCCGAACGCGGCTATTGCCTGATGATCGGCGGCGAGAACGAAGTGGTGCAGCGGCTCGACCCGATTTTTTCCGCATTGGCGCCAAGCATCGATTCAGCGCCGCGCACGCCCGGCCGGGAAAAAGTGGGCGGCACTGCCGAGCATGGCTATCTGCACTGCGGTCCCAATGGCGCAGGCCATTTTGTGAAGATGGTGCACAACGGAATCGAGTACGGAATCATGGCCGCGTATGCGGAGGGATTGAACATTCTTCAGCACGCCAATGTGGGCAAGCAGCAACAGACTGTGGATGCTGAGACTACGCCTCTGCGCAATCCCGAGGTGTATCAATACGACCTGAATCTGGCCGACATCGCCGAGGTCTGGCGCCGCGGCAGTGTCATCTCCTCGTGGCTCCTGGATCTTACCGCCATCTCACTGCTCGACAGCCCGGATCTGGGAAAATTTGCCGGCCGCGTATCGGATTCGGGGGAGGGACGCTGGACGATTACCGCTGCGATCGACGAGTCGGTTCCGGCTCCCGTTTTGAGCGCTGCGCTGTATGAGCGCTTCAGCTCGCGCGGCGAAGATAGCTTTGCCGACAAGTTGTTATCGGCAATGCGATTTCAATTCGGCGGTCATGTAGAGAAGACCGGCGAGAAAGAGGGCGCCTGATGGTCGAATCGCAATCGGATGCTCTGGTGGTCTTCGGCGTCACGGGCGATCTGGCGCACAAAATGATCTTCCCGGCCCTCTATGCAATGGTGAAGCGCGGTGTGCTTAAGGTTCCGGTGATCGGCGTGGCATTTCCGAAATGGAGCCTGGAGCGGCTGCATCGGCGCGCGACGGACAGCATCAAGCGAGCCGGTGGAATCGATGACAAACGTGCGCTCGAACGTCTTCTGTCGCTGCTGAAGTATGTGAGCGGAGACTATGCGGACAGCAATACGTTCACGGCGATCAAAGAGGCGCTGGGGAAGGCAAAGCGTCCAGCGCACTATCTGGCAATTCCGCCGGCGCTCTTTGAAACTGTGATTAAAGGACTGGGAGCCGCGAATCTGGCAGAGAACGCGCGCGTGATTGTCGAAAAGCCTTTTGGGCGTGACCTGGCTTCGGCGTGTGAACTCAACCATGTTGCGCACGCGGTGTTTCCCGAGGACTCGATCTTTCGCATCGATCACTTCCTGGGCAAGGAAGCGATCATGAATATCCTTTATTTCCGTTTCGCCAATTCGTTTCTGGAACCGATCTGGAATCGCAATTACGTGGCCAGCGTGCAGATCACTCTGTCGGAGGATTTCGGAGTTGGCAAGCGCGGCGCGTTTTACGAAACGGCAGGTTGTCTGCGCGATGTGATTCAGAATCATCTTTTCCAGATTGTGGCGTTGCTGGCCATGGAGGCACCCGCAGGCCGGCACTTTGACGAGGTGCAGAGCGAAAAGGCGAAGGTTTTTAAAGCCATGCGGCCTCTGAAACCCGACGACATGGTGCGCGGCCAATATGCCGGTTATCGTGACGAGCCGGACGTGGCGAAGCGCTCCGACGTCGAGACATATTGCGCGCTGCGGCTTTTCATCGACTCGTGGCGGTGGGACGGAGTGCCGTGGTATTTGCGTTCGGGCAAATATCTGCCGACTACCGCGACAGAAATTCTCGTAGAGCTCAAGAGGCCTCCGCAGAAGCTCTTTGCCGACGCTGTCGAGGCGAATTCGCGGTCGAACTATCTGCGCTTCCGTCTCTCTCCCAACTCGGCCATCGCTCTGGCTGCGCGCGTGAAGCTTGCGGGCGAAGAATTCATCGGAGAAGAGCGAGAGCTTTACCTGTCGGACGAACAGCCGGGCGCGGAAACGCCCTACGAACGGCTTTTGGGCGACGCCATGAAGGGTGACGGAGCGCTCTTCACCCGCGAGGATGCGGTTGAGGCGGCATGGGAAGTGGTGAATCGGGTGCTCAAGAACCATCACCGAGTTCGCCGTTACAAACGCGGCACGTGGGGCCCGAAAGAGGGCGACGCGCTGATTGCTGCGGATGGCGGCTGGCACAATCCCAGCGCCGATGGCGCAGCTGAATAATCGACCGCTTTTCGCGAAATATTTCCGTTCACCTTCATCGCATCAGGCCATTCCGCCGAAAAAAGCCGCCTTATCTGTCTCCGTGTGGACTGGGTCATGTCATGTGGGTTGTTGTCCACTTTCCTTTGTCGCATGAGCACTATGGATCAGCTATTCTTCCGGTGATTGGGAAGAACAGGATTGAGGCGTAGTCATCGTTCTCCTGTTTCAGATGGCTCCAACGTTCCGGTCAACGCAACGACTGGAAGCCTGCGTTAAGTCCAACCCACTTGTTCTTTGCGGACCCAATCAAGGCCGCGGAGGACAATAACAGAACGGCTGGAGCGGCCATGGGCCAGATCAAGAGAGTCGATGTTGACAACTATTTCGCGGCGAAGCGAGCTTTGAGGCTGGGTAGAACAGGGCCGTTGAGTCAACCCGTTGCCATCGGAACCAGGCCCGCCGGAAAAGCTAAAAACGCCGTACCCTCGATTGGCAATCGCGCACCCAGACGATCTTCTCCGAGCCTTCCTGCCATTGTGATTCCCATTGTCCCTGGTTCGCGCGTGACGCAGGGGCGCACTCTGCTGCGGAGCTGGCCCGAGTGAAGGTGAGCGTTGGCGGCAGCGAACCTTCTACCGGGGAACTCGCAAGGCGCGGTGAAAAATGAAGAGGATCAACGCCATTTGCAGGATCGCCATTGCGCCCTCCCCTCTTTCTCGATTTCAATCAAGTAACCAGGTCTGACCGTCCGGATTCGCCTCGCGGCTCCGTGAGACTTGAGCAGCCGCCCAATCGACCTGCTCGACGATTGTGTAACAGATCGGATTCCGGCAATGAACGCAATTCGCTTCTCGAACAGCGCTGAGAGAGCCATCGATAGATTGGTTAAAGGGCCGCAAGCATTCAGGGCACGCGATCGTAACGTAAGGCTCTCCTGAGGCGTCGTGCCCATTTCGCTGAATGAAGAGGGGCGTGGTGGAGGATGGCTGCCGTACAGGCGTCCACTTCGGCGGCGTAAGACTCTCCATGATCTTCAAAAGAGAGCGAACGTCGCTGCCCTTCTGATAGAAGGCGTCGGCGGCAACTCCGGAAGGCACCTCATCGCCGCAGAATGCGCCGCTCATGGCGATCACCGGGATCGCAGGAAATCGGCGGCGAACCACTGAGAGGAACTCAAATCCGGACATGCACGGCATGTTGAGATCGGAAAGGATCATATCCGGAATCTCCCTTCGAATTTCGATCAATGCGGCAATCCCGTTTTCCGCTGCTCGAACCGGGTAGCCAATCTGGAAAAGCATGGATGACAACGATATTCGAATCGCGGGCTCATCATCTACGATCAGTAGTCTCTCGTTTTTGCTTGGCATGGTCCACCTCACGGGGATGAAGATGGGTAACGAGACTAATGTCCCATGTGTGGAATCGTAGAACTGTTCAGTTTTGTACAGGGCTTGCGCGAGAGGCGTTCGGTTGGCTTGGAATTACTCGCCCACGATATCTGAAATGGCAGGCTCTTCGGCAATGTCGTCGGGCACCTGATCGTGCAGAACTACGTTCAGCAGCGACTTGTGGACGCGGATGCGGCCGTCGTATTCGACGAAGCCGAGCTTGCGAAAGCGGTTCATGAAGAAGCTGACCCGGGAACGAGTGGTGCCGACCATTTCTGCAAGCGTCTCCTGCGAGATTTTGGGAATGAACGGCTCCGCCTCGCCCGGGCGGCCAAACTCAGCCATCAACAGGAGAATGCGCGCGAGGCG
This sequence comes from Occallatibacter sp., assembly GCA_049592335.1. Lineage (GTDB taxonomy): Bacteria > Acidobacteriota > Terriglobia > Terriglobales > Acidobacteriaceae > Telmatobacter. Next base: position 1,342 of record JBAWFY010000342.1, on the reverse strand, counting down.
TTTTTCACTGGAGTTGAAGAGCTGATCGACGAGATCGGCCTGGATGCGCATGCTGCGATCCAGCAGAAATTTCAGGAACAGGTCGGAAAAGTCACGCTCTTCGTGCATGACCCGGACCATTTCCTTTCGGCTTATCTTGAGCGCGACGCAGGCGGAAATGGCGACGGCGGTTGACAACCGCTGCCCGGGCACCGCGGCCAGCGCGCCCTCTCCCACAAAATCGCCCGCGGAGAGGATGGCAATGGTGGCTTCCTTGCCGGTCTTCGAGATGACCGTGATCTTTGCCCGGCCTTTGCGCAGATAAAAGACAGAATCGGCCGGGTCGCCCTGCGAATAAAAAGTCTGCTTGGGCGCCAATTGGACGATTCTGCGACCCAGGCCGGCGCCCGCCAAAAAGGCGGCGGCATCAAATGCCGGCTTTGCGGGCACAACCACCGATGATCCCCCCTTCTGAATTTTGCTCAGTTTCCCCTATCTTTTTCAAGTTGTGCCGTGGCTTATGGTACCGAAGAGGTTAGCAATCCTAGCGCCAGCGGCAATCTTCCGTGTAAGGCATCTTCTCAGGCATCGATCGACCGAGCTGCATCGAGAGAGCCCGATTGCTCAGACACTGGCGGCCAACAGAATCTAAAGTGAGATTACCTTGTGCGCCTCAGTGCGCGGAAAACAATGGACACTGCGCATGGGTAGAAAAGGTGAAATACATGAAGAAACTTATAACGTTCGTGGCAGTAGTCAGTTTGGGGGCGGCCAGCGTCGCCTGCGCGGAGACTCGCGAAGATGTACAGAACCGGCTGGATAATGCAACATTGGTGCTGCACCAGATCATGGCCGCGCCGGATAAAGGCATTCCGGAAGAAGTGCTGGACCACGCAAAGTGCATTGCCGTCGTTCCCCACATGATCAAGGCAGGTTTCGTGTTTGGTGGGGAGAACGGCAAGGGCATCGCCACCTGCCGGACCGCAAACGGATGGAGCGCGCCTGCGTTCTTTGCCATTACCGGCGGAAGCTGGGGATTGCAGATCGGCGTCGAAGGCGTGGATCTGGTCATGATCTTTCAGGGCGACAGGGGCATGCAGCGGTTGGAAAACGCCAAGTTCCAGCTTGGAGCTGACGCTTCAGTAGCAGCCGGACCGGTGGGACGCCATGCAACTGCCGATACCGATTGGAAGCTGAATGTCGAAGTCCTGACCTACTCGCGCGCCAAAGGCGCATTTGCCGGACTGACTTTGACCGGCGCCGATGTTCGCCGCGACGACGATTCCATGGATGCTTTCTACGGGCATGACGTCTCCTCACGCAGCGTTCTGCACGGCGAAGTGGCGACGCCTCGATCGGCCGA
>JBAWFY010000341.1:0-7047 GCA_049592335.1 Occallatibacter sp. | reverse complement strand
CTTCACCACGGTCTTGGCCTTGATCTTGATGGCCTCGCCGGTCTGGGGGTTACGGCCCATGCGTGCCTTGCGCTCCGCCTTCACCAGGCGGCCGATGCCCGGCAGCACAAAGACGCCGTTCTTCTTGGTCTCCTTGATCGCCGTCTCAGCCAGCAGATCCAGGAAGGCCGCAGCCTGCTTGTTGGTCAGTTCGAGCTTCTCAGCCAGTTGCCGAGTCAGCGCTGTCTTGGTCAGTCCTGTTGCCATGTGGTATCTCTCCTTCTGTGCGAGCCCTTCGGGCCGCCGCTGTGGTGGGCTTCCGCCTTTTTCTGCGTTTACCGCATGGAGGGTGGCCGGTTGGGACTGAGTGCGGAAGACCCTGTGTTCATGCGGCTACGAAAGAACCCTGCCGATGGTTACAATGCGGCTTTCGGGCAATGAAAGTCAATCAAAAAACGCCTGTTTTCCACAATTTTCTTGGGTTTTTGTGCCGAAAGGCCCGATTTTTGCCGGTTTTTGGCCTTTCGACCCTCTGAAACCCGCATTGGACGCGGTTTTTGGCCTGTCAAGGATTGCGTCCTCGATTTGATCTTCGAGTCAGGTCAGCCCGTCTTCGACTCAGTGCAGCCCGAAAAGCACCCGCCTCTTCGGCACAAGCACCGCGGCCAGCGGCGTGTTCAGCGCATCCACCACCGGCGCCGCAACTTTGAAATAACGAATCACCACATCGGCAAAATCTTTCTTGAGCGCAGCCTTCGCGGGCAGCTCCGCAGCCAGCCCCCATTGCCGGCAGCGAATCAAATCCATCGCCGGATGATCTGGAGCGAATCCTTTTGGCGGGCGCGTCAGCGCGTTGCCTTCAAATTCGTCAAAGTGCTTCCGCACCTTTGCGCTGCGGAGGAGCTTTCGAAATTCTTCGTGATGATCGAGCAACCAGCCCCGAATGGCCGCGAGCTGATCCTTCTCCGGCATGTATGAGCCGGCGGCGATGGTCACTTCCTTCGCGCTCACGTGAAAGTAGTAGCCCGCGCCCGAGGTCTTCTCGAGACCTGTATGCGTCCACCACGCGGCAACGTGGGTTTTGTAGGGGCGCTTGTCCGAGCTGAAGCGCGTGTCGCGGTAGATGCGGAAGAGCGACTTCTCCGCCGGCCGTACGTGATTGGGCGCAAAGTCCGCCATCGCGTCGGTAATCTTGCGCACAATCGACAGCATCGGCTCGCGCAGCTCCGCCTCAAATTGAGGCTTGCGCGGCTGAAACCAATCGCGATCGTTGTGGCGGGCCAGATTGCGCAGAAATGTCAGCGCCTCGGGCCGGAAGTAGGGAACAGCGATTTCAGACGATGACTTTGGCTTGGTTGCCATCCAAGAGAAGTGTACCGCGCAGAGGTTAAGTGCTAGAGTGGACGCGATGCGATTCCAGATCGTCGCAATCTTGATTTTGGCCTCGTCAACCCTCGCGGTTGGTGAAGATTATTCGCCGTCAAAGAACACAATCAAACTGGAATTCGATGTGGACGGCCATCCCGTTGCCTGCAAAAGCCTCAGTGTTGAACTGTCGCTTGGCAGGTATCATTTCACGCTTCCCATTTTGGACCGTGAATTCGTAATTCCGCAGAAAATCTTCAAGGCCTATGCTTCAAAGCGGCATCGTTATAAGGCCAACCTAAGCGCGACCGTCTCTTGTGACGATTACAAGGTCGATATGTCCGGGCTCTACCCGGTAAGCGCGCTTCCTGGGTGGTGGACCGCCGGAATCTCCTATCCTGCCTCTTGGTTTGACGAGGCAAGCGAAAGCATAGTACCCGAAGCAGGGGCTTGGGTCAGCTATATCGAGACGGAATGCATTGACTGTGATCCCGGTGTGATTACATGGCAATCTCACATCGATGTTCCCCAAGCTGTCCTCGAACGCCTTCGCAAAGAACAGCCGAGTGCCGGCGAACAGCGTGCAAGGGATATCGCTTATGCGCTGGCAGTTTTCCATTTCGAGTACGAATCGAACCGTGATCGGCTAACGAAGCAATTGAATGATTGCCTTCTGCCCGGCAAGGTACCAGCAACTGAAGATCAGGCGGACTTCGATACCTGCGACAGACATCTCTTTGGTGAGATTGCAAACCTATATTGGCGGGGTGACGCTTCTCTCCTTCAACCTCTCCTGCAGGTGGCCAACCGGGACGAAAATGCTGTCGAGGGTTCGGGGAAGTTCTACTCGGACCTTCTTGACCGCCGCACCGAAATTGCACTCAAAGGTATAGGTCAACTGCCACCTCACAAACAGCATGCTGTTTGCGAGCGGGCCGTACAAGGCGATCTTGAATCCGATTCTCCCAAGCTCCAGCGAGTTGAAGCGAACCTGCGTGCTGTCTCTTCAGAGACAGCTTCGGACTGCTTAAAAACAATCGAAGCGACTCAATCTAAGTGAGTTCGTGTCTTCAACGATAAAAGTTTACCGGATCAGTTTCAGTGCCCCGCGGAAGAGCCCATCGAAATCCGCGGCCAGCGCCTTCTCTTTCGCGATCGCCTGCTCGATGGCCTTTTCCGATGCTGCGCGCTGGTAGCCGAGATTTGTGAGCGCCGAAAGCACATCGTCGACGGCTGGGCCCTGTACCGAGGCCTGCGCGGGAGCTACGGCAAAGTCGTCGAGCTTGTCCTTGAGCTCGACCACGAGCCGCTCGGCGAGCTTCTTACCCACGCCGGGGATGCGCGTGAGCTGCGCATGATCCTGTGCGCGGATGGCCTGCACTGTGCGCTCCGGCGACAATCCGCTCAGCATCTTGATCGCGAGCTTCGGTCCCACGCCGCTCACGGTGATCAGCCGCTCGAAGAGCCGTTTTTCTTCGCTTTCGAGAAATCCGAAGAGCGCGATCTGGTCGTCGCTGACCTGGGTGTGGATGTGCAGCGAAGTTTCCTGGCCCACCGTGGGCAGCCCCGTAAACGTGGGCACGGAGATGGCAACGTCGTAGCCGACGCCGGCCGCCTCGACGATAGCCTGGCCAGGCTGCTTGAAGATGAGCTTGCCGCGCAGATGAGCGATCATTGCTGCCTATTGTAGAACCCGATCCGGCTCGGTTGACGCACCACGATTTCAAGCCGGCGGCCAGAGGCAGAACGCCGCTTGAAACCGCTGCTCCGGATGGCCTTCTGCCCCCAGCCGCGTCAAAGAACCAAGCGCCGAATGCAGCGGGACAAATGCACCCAGGCAAGGTTGGCCTGCCAGCGCCCCCGGCAGATACAATAGGAGCTTACGCGCAAGAGAACCGGCGAGCCGCCGCAGGGCGCGACGCTATCTTTCTAAAGAGTTGGAGCAGGTGCACGTGATCGGTACATACTGCCGCAGTCTGCGGCTTCATTGGATTGCGGTTTTGGGCGTCGCGCTGGCGCTTTCCCCGGCGGTGCGCGCCATTCCCGCTCCCACATTCTCCACCACACTCTCCGCGCAGACCACCACGCAGTCTTGCTCGACGTCGACCTCCGCCAACCCGCAGACCACCACGCTGACTACGCTGGCGATCGCCGTCACCAGTTCCAGCGGCACGCCCCAGGGCACGGTGAAAATTGAGGACAACGGAGATTCGACTCCGATTGCGAGCGCCACGCTCAATACCAGCGGCCAGGCCACAGTTTCCCTCTACCTCTCCGAAGGCCCGCACTCGCTCGTGGCCGTCTACACCGCGAATTCCATCGACTATCCTTCCAGCCCGGTCACTTCAGATATCAGCTCGCAGTGCAGCACCTCCTTTGCGGTCTCAGTCTCCGGCATCACGCCCTCGACGTCCGGCGCAATGACGCTGACGCCGGGTGATGCGGGCACGGCGATCGTCACGGTGACTCCGTCCGCAGAGTACGTTGCCTCGCTCACCACCACCGGCGCCCCGGGCTTCGTCACTGTTTCCTGTTCCGGCCTTCCCAGCCTCTCGTCCTGTGCCTTCACGCCGCAAACCCTTGAGATTCTTCCCGGGCAGGATGCCGGCGTCATCAGCACTCTCTTGATTCAGACTGAATCTGCGACCGTGCGCGCTGTGCCGCCCGCGCCTCTAGGGCATCGAAGCAGTCCGGTTGCCTGGGCCGTTCTGCTCCCTGGCATGCTGGGCCTCGGCGGACTGGCGTGGAGAGCGCGCAAGCGCCGCTGGCTGCAGCGGCTCTCGCTGGTCTTGCTCGTGGGCCTCGTCGTTACGGCGGGTACAACCGGCTGCAATCCGCTGTATAACTACCGCAACCACGGTCCGAACAACCCCGTTGAAACGCCGGCAGGCACCTTCGACGTCACCCTCACCGGTCAGTCGAGCAATGGCGTTAGTGCCACCACCATCAACACCACCATGGTGCTGACCGTTCAATAGAGTCGTCTCCTGGACGCTTGTACGAAGCCATACACTGTCAGCATGAATCGCCGGCTTTCCCTGCCTGCGGAGGTCTACGCGCTCATCGAGCGCACGCCGGCCACAATGTTGCTTGATGGTGGCGAGCGCGACTCCAAGACCAGGAAAAGAATATTCACGGCCCCCGTGCGCATCTGCGCCGCGTGGCATCCGGCAGAAATCCCCGGACTTTTTTCGCAGATTGAAACCGCTGTGGCCGCGGGAATGAGTGCCGCAGGATTTGTCGCGTACGAGTGCGGCACCGCGTTTGAGCCGAAGGCCGGAATACGCGCCAGCCGCACGCCTGCTCCGGAATCTCCCCAACCCCTGGCGTGGTTCGGCATCTACGAATGCGCGTACATATTCGACCACGCGACCGGAGAATTCATCGGTGGCGATCCGCCGCAGCTCAATCGGCATCGGGAAGCTCTGAACGAGGCTCCGGTGAAGGTTGCAGAAACTGGCGTGAAAGATGCGGAATTTGCTGTGAAGGGTGGAGAGTCTGGCGCGAACTCTGCAGGATCTGCCGTGAAGGATACGGTCTTCAGGCCGTACATCGAGTCTCCTCTGGAATCGGGGGCTTTAGCCCCTGAGGCACCGTATTCATTCCCGATCAAAGCTGAGTTCGCCCTCAGCGAAGCCGCATACGCCCAGCGCATTGCCGCCATTCACGAACTCATCCGCGCCGGCGACGTCTACCAGCTCAACTTCACAGCCCCGTTCCGCTTCGAGTCGCGCGCCAGCGCCGCATCGCTTTACGCTCATCTGCGCGCCCGCCAGCCCGTCGATTACGGCGCGTTCCTGCATTGGCAGCCGGGCCGCTTCATCCAGTCGTTCTCGCCGGAGCTGTTCTTTCGTCTCGAACAAAACGGTGCAGCCCGCCGCATCGTCACCCGGCCCATGAAAGGCACTGCCCCGCGCGGCCGCACCACGCGCGAGGACCGCGCCATCGCAGAGTGGTTGCGCAACGACCCCAAAAATCGCAGCGAAAATGTGATGATCGTCGATCTCCTGCGCAACGACCTGGGCCGCGTAGCGCAAACAGGAACTGTGCGCGCGGAGCGGCTCTTCGACGTCGAGCGCCATCCCACGCTCTGGCAGATGACCTCGACCGTCAGCGCGGAGTTGCGCCCCGACGTCGGCTTTCACGAGATCTTCCGCGCGCTTTTCCCATCGGGCTCCGTCACGGGCGCACCCAAGGTGCGGGCCATGCAGCTCCTCGCCCAGCTTGAAGACGCGCCGCGCGGCGTCTACACCGGCGCCATCGGATACTTTTCGCCGCAGGAAACTGTCTTCAACGTGGCCATTCGCACACTGGAGTTTGAGAGCGGCCAAATCAACGACGAGATACGTGGAGTCATGGGCGCTGGCAGCGGCATCGTCATCGATTCAGACCCCGCCGCCGAATACCGCGAGTGCCTTCTCAAGGCCGAGTTCCTCACGCGAAGCGCCGTCCGCCGGCCAGAGCAGTTTTCGCTCATCGAAACCATGCTCTGGGAGGGCGCGTATCCCTTTGGCAAGTTTCCGTTGTTGGAGCTGCACCTTGACCGGCTCGCCGATTCGGCAGATTACTTTGACTTTTTCTGCGATCGCGCCGCGATTCGCGCTGCGCTTGAGCTGCATGCGCGGCAATTCGCGGATTCGTCCGAGCGTCGCGTGCGTCTGCTCCTCGATCGCGATGGCAACACCGAAATCTCCGATCAAATTCTTGCCGATGCCGGCAACCACGCCCGCCTCGCCCGCGTGCGCATCGCCTCCGAGCGCACCGATCCCGCAGACGCCATGCTCTACCACAAGACCACGCATCGTCCCCTCTACGCGCCTGCATTCGAGCAGGCGTCGCGCGAAGGCTTCGACGACGTACTCTTCCTGAATCTGCGCGGCGAGGTGACGGAGGGCGCCATCGGCAACGTCTTCGTCGAGAAAGACGGCCGCTGGTTCACGCCGCCCATTGAATGTGGACTCTTGGCCGGCGTCTATCGGCGGCATCTGCTCTCCGCGCGCTCTGAGATCGAAGAGCGCGTGCTGAGCCTCGACGATCTGCGCAACGCCGACGCCGTGTATCTCACCAACGCCGTGCGCGGCCTGCGACGCGCCACGATTGTCTGGTAAAGCATTTGAGCAAGGCATCTCAGTGAATCTCTGCCCGACCCTGCTGCTGCACAGGTGGCTCTTCCTCCTGCGCCGTCTCCGCGCGGATTTCCTCGATCTCGTCGATCAGATCGAGAACCTGCTGCCGCTTGCGCTCGCTCAGATCGAGCAGGCGGATGCCAACCGTATTGCGATTGTGGATGGCCTGAATCACGCCGCCGAGCCGGAAGGGAAGACCCTGCAGATGAAACTCGATTTCCACGCGGGTGTAGATGCCCACGGGGAACTTCTCGTCGGTGCGGATGCGGCAACCGCCCAGGCTCAGGTCGATGATGCGGCCGCGCAACGCCGACCCCACGTTGACCAGGAAAATGGTGGCCGTCGTGTCCACCTCGTGCCGCGACTGGCCCCGGCGGTCGCGGCCCTTGCCCGGCTGCGGCGCTGGGGGCTCAGCCTTCGCTGGAGGCTCCTTCTCCTCAGTCCGAATCTGTGCTGGGGGTTCGGGAGCTTTCTCAACCATCGCGGGCCGGAGTAGCTTTGGCGCTTCCGGCCTGGCAGGCTTGGCTTCGATTTTCTTAGGCTCCGGGAGAACTGGAGGCGGAACGGGCTGTTCACC